>JAUVEK010000141.1 GCA_030594795.1 Candidatus Nanohalarchaeota archaeon
GATTATGCACTAAAAAAGCGCTTAATCGCATATTTCTCATCTGCACGATGCTTCACTTCTAACTTCTATATCATGGAAGGTATAGATAGATTCTCCTGTGAGTATATAAACTCTGTGAATCGGCACCATGCCAAAAGAACCATAATTATCACAAAACCAGACACATCAAAACAATCCTCCACACACAACCATCTGCCGATAAAAACCATTCAAATATATAAAAACCATTATAATAATAAAACACATGAATTTCAAAGTAATATTCCGCGACATCGGCACAGTACTCAAATACATAAGCCCCGTCTTTCTTTTACCAATAATCCCGGCTCTAATCTACAATGAACATTTCACAATAATATACTTCCTTCTCACTGCATTGCCCATGTTCGCAATCGGCGCCATATTCGAAAATATTTTTGCAACAGACGAAAAGACAGCCCTGAAAGAAGGCCTGTTAACTGTATCCCTTATATGGCTCTTCATCACACTGATAGCCACGATTCCATACATCGGCCTCACAAAAATATCCCTCCTTCCTGCAACATTCGAGACAATGGCTGCATGGACTACCTCAGGATACAGCCTGCTGACCCCAGAAGATCTTCCAAAGACAATGCTTTTCTACAGGAGCATCCAGCAGTGGTTCGGTGGAGTCGGGATAATTGTCCTTGCACTTGCAGGTCTCTTCAAAACCGGTGCAAGCCTTTACTATGCAGAAGCGCGCACAGAAAAAATAAAGCCAAACATCCTGAGCACAATAAAAATGATCTGGTGGATATATGTCCTCTACACATTTGCAGGAGTGGCATTATTAACTGCTGCCGGCATGACACCCTTTGATGCAGTCAACCACAGCATGACAGCGATTGCCACAGCAGGCCTTTCCACACACTCAGAAAGCATAGGATACTATAACAATCCGCATATAGAACTTATAATCATTCTCATGATGATTACAGGATCCATTCCTTTTCTCTGCCACTACAACCTCCTCACAGGAAACACCAAAATCTTTAGAGACGTTTTCGTACGGTCCCTTATCGTAATGATATTCATCAGCACCCTCCTTGTTTTAAAAGAGCGCGGCTTAAGAACAGGGCTCTTCACAGCAGTTTCCGCAATCTCAAGCACCGGCTATAATCTTGACACAATCGGAAACTGGCCAGACTTTTCGTTTTTTGTCCTGATAATACTTATGCTCGTCGGCGGCTGCGCTGGTTCCACTGTCTCAGGAATCAAAATCAACAGGATAGTCATTGTCCTAAAATCTCTCATGTGGTCAGTAAACCGCATAAGGCATCCAAGGCAGATATTCTCAAGAAAAATAGGTCAGGTAAGCTACCGGAGTACAGTGGTAGTTGAAATATTCAAATTCATATTATTATATTTCATATTTATAATACTGGGCATTTTCATATTCCTGCATGAAGGATACGGGCTGAACCAGTCAATATTTCAGTCAGTATCAGCAATCGGCAACAGCGGCCTTTCCGTGGTCTCTGAGTACACTCCTTTAAGTATGATTACAGCCATATTGCTCATGTGGATAGGAAGGCTTGAAATCTGGGCAGTAATAACCCTGTTCGGTTATTTTGCGATTAAATCAAAGCTCTGAGGTGATATAATGAATATAATCATAGTTGGTGGAGGTAAAATCGGGTTATCTCTTGCAGAAACACTGGCAGTGCACAAGCAGGACGTAATAATCATAGAAGAGGACAAGGAAAAATGCCAGGAAATCGCAGACGAGTTCAACGGTCTCGTCATAAACGGCGATGCCACGCACATCGATGTTCTGGAAGAGGCAAAGATTGAAAAGGCAGACTTTTTCGTGGCAGTTACATCAAGCGAAGAAGTCAACCTCTTAAGCTGCCTTCTTGCAAAAGAGGTCTGCAATGCCAAGACACTTGCAAGAATAATAAATCCTGCTTACGAAAAAGTATTTAAGAAAGTAGGCATAGACATTGTAATGTCTCCGGAGGTTGCCATGGCATCACGCCTCGAAACCATGATAATTGAGCCGGACGTAGTAGACATTGCCATGATTCACAGGGGCAATATTGAGATGCTTGAATTTACAGTAAGCGAAAAATCAAAAGCACTTGGAAAATCTGTAAAGGATCTGGAAAAGCCCAAAGGCGCCATAATCGTTGCCGTAAAAGAAGGCAATGAATTCACAATACCCGGCGTCCATACCATCCTTGAACAGGGAGATGAAGTTATAGTGATTGTCAAAAAAAACCTTGAGAACCAGGTAAGAAAGATGTTTGAAGAGTGAGAAAGTGAATCTGTAAAGGTTTTTCATCGTATATTGCGAAATTAGGAATTGGGCAGCAATTCCGCAATCCTAAAATTACATCGCTCTTTTATCCATCGCTTTTTTTATGCGCTCCTGTGCGATAATCAGACCTGCCTCTCTTGGTGTTATGCCTTTTTTTTTGGCTGTCTCGAGCATTATTTTGCAGTTCGCCCTGATTTTTTCTTCTGTCATTTTGAATGCATCTTTGCTGCTGCCGCCAATGTGTTCTGTGTAGGATGATATTACCCCGCCTGCGTTGCATACGCAGTCAGGTATGACCAGTACTTTCCTGTTGTGGAGTATTTTTTCTGCTTCTTTTGTCATGGGGATGTTTGCGGCTTCTGCCACTATTTTTGCTTTTATCCTGTCTACGTTTTTGTCTGTTATGACATCCGGTCTTGCGCCCGGCACCAGCACATCAACTTCAAGTTCAAACAATTTTGATTGCGCGATTTTTTTTGCATCCCCGTAACTGCCTACTTCCCTGGTTTTGTTCTTGATTTTTATCAGTTCAGGTATGTTTAGGCCTTTTGGATTGTATATTGCTCCTTTTGAGTCTGATACTGCTACTATTTTTGCGCCTTTTTCATG
>JAUVEK010000007.1 GCA_030594795.1 Candidatus Nanohalarchaeota archaeon
TTCGTAACCTCATGCACATGATTAAGCATCTTCACAAGTATCTCCTCTGTTATCATCTGCAGCGCCGCCGCAATATCCTTATGCCTCTGCCCCACCTCCGACTCAGGGCTCCTGACCGCCCCTCCAAGCAATTCACACAGCTTCTTAGACGGCATCCTGTCAGCATAATGAAAAACAAAATAACTCATATCCAGCCTGTAGCTCCCGTCATCCTTCACATCAATAACCTTCTTCAGCTTCTCATAATACGGGTTCTTCTTCTTATCCATCACCCCGTACGGGCTCAGGCCCATGACCTTATACTCTGAATTATTTACACTAAAACCAAGGTATGCTGTAATAGTCGAGTAGAGCAGCCCTATTGAATGAGGAAAACATATCTCTTTCATCAGACGAATATCTTCTTGCTCTCCAAGACCATAGGTGGTTGTTGTCCACTCGCCAACACCGTCAACCGTAAGTATCGCCGCCTTCTTAAAAGGGCTCACTAGGAAAGAACTCGCAGCATGCGCCATATGGTGATCCACAAACAGCACATCTCCGCGATACTTTAACTTCTTCCGGACAGCACTCAAAACCCTTAGTTTCTCAGTAATCCATGAAGGCATAGAACTCAAAAACGTCTTAAAACTAAGGGGAAACGACGCGAGATGCTGATGCAAAACCCTCTCGAACTTCAGGAGCGGCTTCTCATAAAAGCCAACATAATCAACATCCTTTATGCTTATATTCTGGCTGTTAAGACAATAATTGACAGCATTGACAGGAAAAGAAGTATCATGCTTCCTGCGCGTAAACCTCTCCTCTTCAGCCGCAGCTACAATCACGCCATCCTTCAGAAGCGCAGCAGACGCATCATGATAATAGCAGCTGATACCCAACACATACATACAAAAACCTCAAAATTGCCTGTAATAATCTTCAATTGGTCTCTTTTTCAGATCCAGGTCAGACCAGTAACTATTCCGGCTCCGAGACAACTGCACATCTAAAAAACGCTTGCCAACCAATCTGGCAAACACAGCCGTAACCCCGACACCAAAAATATAAACTATAGAAAGCAAAACAGAATTAACAATCACATTGATATTATAGCCAAACTGTTTCAGCCCTTGCCGGAACCCATGCAAAAACTGCCTTACCCCACTCACATCAAAAACCTCCTAGCAACAACACCGAATAGAGTAACCAAAAACGTAACACCCATAACATGATAGTAGGACCAGGAAACAGGCATCTTACCCAGCACCGTCACTATCAAAAAAAGCACTGTCGTAAAGAAAAAATATGCAAAAAGAAATCCTGCCCTTCTGCCAACCCGTTCAATCAAAGTATCCTGCCCACAAATCATAAAATACTCATAAAAAAGCAATATTATAAATATTCGCATACCTCAAGCCTTCCCAACCAACTCACGCGCCCGCACCAAATCCCCCTTCTTATGAACATGAACATCCTTTCCCGGCAAAACCAGCCCGTAAAGCCTCCCGCTGCGCGCAAGTTCAGGAAAAACCTCATCCTCAAGCGAATCGCCATCAACTGAAAAAATATCCCCACTCGCCACAAAAATCGGCGTAAAAGCAATAAAGCTGCTCGCTGCCCTCACTTTCTGGCTGAAAGCAAGCACCTTGTTGCCGTCAAGCTGCACAGTCCCCTTTTCAGCCGGGTGCGCAGCCGAAGAAAGCGCAAGTGTCACAACCCCCCCGTTCACCACATGCTCACGAAACAGCCGCATCAAATCATACCGAAAAACAAGATCCCCATACACCACCAGAAAATCCCCATCGACCCTCGAAGCCACAAGCGAAAGCGAATGCGCAGTCCCCCGTGATTCAGATTCCTCAACATAATCTACAGAAACACCAAGAGACTCCCCGTTCTTCAGAACAGAAAAAATCCGTGTAAGAACATCATTCCCCCCGACAACAAAAATCTTCAAAAATCCGAAACTTTTAAGCTGCTGTACAGCATCCTCAACAACAGTACTTCCGCCAACCCTGGCAACAAACCGGAAAGTCCCATCCGAAAGCATCTGCTTTTTCTCATCACCACCGCAAAGAATAACAGCGACCCGCTTCTCACCAACAGACCTCTTCAAAAGATACTCAATTGCATCCGACCTGTTCTTAATCCTGATGCCGTCAACAATCCCCTCAACAGCCCTGAGCACACCCGAATCAACAGTCACTGAAATTTTCTCTTTCATGCAGACACCCAAAACATTAATACTCACAAAACTATAAATATCTATCCTACTTTATCCTACACAAGTAAGATATTTAAACAAACACCCAAAAAAGATTCAATGATAAAATGATAGGAATAATCCCTGCTGCGGGCAAAGGCACGCGGCTGAAACCAATAACTGAAGCAATCCCAAAAGAACTGCTCCACTGCGGCTCAAAATGCCTCATAGAACACGCACTTGAATCCCTCAACATCTGCGGCATCGAAAGAGCATGCATCATAACCGGCCACAAAAAAGGCCCCCTGATAGACTTCGTAAAAGACGGGAGCCTCTACAACCTCGATATAGACTTCGCATACCAGACAACCTCTGCCGGGCTTGGCCACGCGATACTCTGCGCAAAAAACAAGATCAGAAACGACGATTTAGACCTCATGGTACTCCTCGGCGACACAGTAATCGAGCCAAAGCATATCCTCAAAGACCTGAAAGACACCCATAAAAAAGAAAAGCCCTTTGCAACCTTTCTCCTGAAAGAAGTGCAAGACCCTTCGCGCTGGGGCGTGGTAAAACTAAAAAACTTCAACAACGGCAAAGGCGAAATTGAAGAAGTATTCGAAAAACCACAGACCAAAGAAGAGCAAAAGCGCTTTGAAATCAACGGCAAATACTACGCGATAATCGGCGTATACTGCCTGAACCAGAAAATATTCACATATCTCGAAAACACCCCGAAAGGAAGAAACAACGAAATCCAGCTGACAGACGCGATACAGCTCGGCCTGGAAAGCGGCGAAAAAGCCATCGGCATAAAATTCAACGGCAGTTGGCTCGACGTCGGCGCCCCGAAAACATACCTCTTGGCCCAATGGCAATTCTTCAAAAACAAAACAGAACAGGACATACTAAAACTGGCAGAAGAATGGGACAAAACAGCAGAAAAAATAAACAGCCAGGCAAACGAATAAACAAGCAGGCAAATAAACAAAGAACATCAAACACTTTCAGGAAACATAGCCAAAAATCGGGTGGGTGGGGGCTCGAGGATGGATATCATAGAGAACCAAGGGGGATATTCCTCACAATACAAGCACAAAAAGATTATAGTTTACATCACAAAACACAGGAAATAGCTTAATATTGCAATTAAATAAAAGATGATACATCATGTCAAAAATACTCGTAACCGGCGGCTCTGGCTTCATCGGAAGCCACCTCATAGACCGGCTGATAAAAGACGGCCATCAAATCATCTCAATAGACAACCTCATAACAGGCCGCTCATCAAACCTCGACCACCTGAAAGGCAACCCAAACCTTAAAACACTCCACCACGACATAACAGAGCCAATAGAAATAGAAGAAAAAATAGACTGCATATTTCACATGGCCTCCCCCGCATCACCCATAGACTACATAAAAATCCCGAAAGAAACCCTGCTCACGGGCTCAATCGGCACAAAAAACATGCTTGACCTTGCGCAAAAGCACAGCGCGCGATTCCTGCTCGCGTCCACATCAGAAATATACGGCGATCCCTTAGAACACCCGCAAAAAGAAACATACTATGGAAACGTAAACACCATCGGCCCAAGAAGCTGCTACGACGAAGCAAAGCGCTTCGCAGAAGCACTCACAATGGCATACCACAGGACCCACAAAACAAACATAGTCATAGCAAGAATATTCAACACCTACGGCCCAAGAATGAGGCCCAACGACGGGAGAGTAGTCCCGAACTTCATAATCCAGTCACTAAAAAACGAACCCCTGACAATAAACGGCGACGGCACACAGACAAGAAGCTTCTGCTACATAGACGACCTCATAGATGGCCTGGCAAAACTAATGTTCTCTGAAATTACAGGCGAAGCAGTAAACCTGGGAAACCCATGTGAAACAACAATCAACGACTTCGCAGAAAAAATAAAAACCCTGACAGACAGCGCATCAGGCATAACCTACCAGGACCTCCCTGAAAACGACCCGATAAGAAGGCTCCCGGACATAACCAAAGCAAAAAGACTTTTAGACTGGGAACCAAAAACAGATATAAGCTCCGGTCTAAAAGCAACCATAGAATACTTCAAAAACAACCTGCAACAAACACCAACAAACCAATAACCAAAACAATCCAGTGACCTAAACCGAGGTTTATGGTCGCTCTAATCGCCAGCCTTTTATAAGGCTGAAACAAGTGAACAAAATGCCTGAAAATATACTAATCACTGGCGGAGCAGGCTTCATCGGGAGCCATCTTGCAGACAGGCTTCTGGAAAAATATCATCACGTAAAAATAATAGACAACTTCAGCCCCTATTACTCACCACAACTCAAACATCAAAATATCAACCACAACAAAGGCAACCCGTCGTTTGAAATAATCGAAGGCGACATTAAAGACAAGGACGCAATAAAAACAGCACTAAAAGACACAGAAATAATTTATCACTTGGCATCCCAGCCAGGCATAAAAACATCTGTTGACAACCCTCAAAAAACAAACGACATCAACGTCAACGGCACCCTCAACATACTAAACCAGATGAGAAATACAGGCATCAAAAAAATAATATTCCAGTCATCATCTTCAGTCTACGGTAAAGTGAAATCTCTCCCGTTCAGCGAAAACGAGCAAAAAAAACCAGTTTCACCCTACGGCGTATCAAAACTCGCATGCGAACACTATGTTCGCGTATTCTCAGAACTCTACGGCTTCAAAATGACAATCATAAGACCGTTCACAGTCTACGGACCACGAATGCGCCCTGATCTCGCAATAGCAATCTTCACAAAAAACGCACTAAAAAACGAACCAATAACAATATTCGGAGACGGCAACCAGACAAGAGACTTCACTCACGTAAACAACGTAGTTGACGCAAACATACGCGCCATGACCAAAGGAGACGCAGAAACATTCGACATAGGAACCGGGCGCGCCTACTCCGTAAATGACCTCATAGAAAAGATAATCAAAATAACAGGCAGCGCATCCAAAATAATACATACAGACAAAAGGCAGGGTGACACCCAAAATACACTTGCAGACACATCAAAAGCAAAAAAAATCCTTGGTTGGGAGCCAAAAATATCACTGGACGAAGGACTGAAAGACTACACAGAATGGTTCAAATCTGACCCAAATAACAACATCTAACGCCGCTCAATTTTCCGAAGCCGCCGGCTAATCATATCCGCAAGAAGCCCGACAGAAAAAAACTGGATGCTGGCAATAATAAAAAGCACAGAAAGAACCGTAGACCCAACAAAATGCATCTGCCCTGTAGCAAGAACATCCAAAACAACCCTCAACCCGAAAACAACCCCAAAAAACAAACAGAAAGCACTAATCCCGAAAAACACTTTCAACGGCTTATAATCTCTCACAAGTCTCACCAGAGTCATCCCAATCCTGAAACCATCACGCACAGGATTAAGCTTCGTATCGCCAATTCTCGGCTTATATACTGTTGGAACCTCTAATATTTTAAACCTATTCTCAAGCGCTTCAACAGTAAGCTCAGTCTCTATCCCAAAATCATCCGAATCCAGCCGCAAAGAACGAACCATATCACGCGACATCACCCGGTACCCCGACAGAATATCCCGCAAGCGATAACCATAAAACACACTAATAATCATATTGAACAAAGAATTGCCAAACCTGTTAAAAACAGGAATCTCCGACAAAGACCTCCTCGCAACAACCATATCATACTCCCCGCTTTTAATAGGCTCAACCAACTCCCTGATACGCGAAGCATCATACGTATCATCAGCATCAACAGTAACATAAATATCCGCATCAATCTCCTTAAGTGCCTGGCGAAGCGCACCCCCCTTACCATTGCCCTTCTGGAAAATCACCTTGGCGCGGGTCTTCCTTGCAAACTCAACAGTTTTATCAGATGAGCCACCATCAATAACATATATGTTCCCAAACCCCTGCTTCTTAAAATCCGAAATAACCCTAGAAACTGCCTTCTCTTCATTCAGGGCAGGAATAATTACTGCAATCATAAAAATAGTTACATAACAATATTTTAAATATCAATCCACTAACAAACCCTACAAATACGATTCATATACATCCACATAACTAACAATGACTTTCTTCCACGAATATCTTCCAACAATCCTGCGCCTCGCTCTCCTTGACAACTTCAAAGCAAGTGCCGGACTCAAAAGAACATCAACCAATTTACTCCCAATATCCTTCGAATCAGCCACATTAACCAGAAGAGCACAATCGCCTTCAACTATCTCTCTAACGCCGCCAATATCAGACACAACACACGGACACCCACAAGCCATTGCCTCCAACAACACATTGGGAGCCATCTCAAAATAAGATGGCAAAACAAAAACATCACACAACGAAAGATATTTAGGCATCTTCTCCCGGGGCACATCCCCTAAAAAAAAGACCTTCTCCCCAAAACCATACTTCCCCACCATAGACCGAAGGTGCTCCTCCTCCGGTCCGGTACCCGCAATAACCAACGTAGCATCAACCTTAGAAAAAACAACCTGCATTGCATCAATCAGCACATCAATACCCTTCCACCCAACAAGCCTCACAGCAGTAAAAATAATCTTTCCTGACAAACCATACAACTCTTTCAATTCATCCTTTTCAGCACCATCAACAGGATAAAACATATCAACATCAACACCATTAACCAGCACTCTCTGCTTACAATCAGGAACCCCTCTCTCTTCAAGGAAATCCTTACCATAAAACGAATTAGGAAGCAATAAATCATAAGTTCTAAAGTACCAGCTTTGTATATGATGCAAAACACCGGCAACCCCTCCTCTATACTCTAATGTCCCCTCCAGTCCCTTCCTCGGATCCCAGCCACTAAATTTCTTCAAAGACAAATACTCCAGAACAAGGTCACCCCCATACTTCAGAAAAAAAGGCTTATTCACAAACTTCTTCGCAATACCCCCGCTAAACCCTGCAACAGAAATATCATGGGCGTGAAATATATCATGTCTCCCACACTCAACAACCTTCCTGACCATAGAAGAAACACTAATCCCTAAATTCAGAAACGTGAACTCACTAGTATCAGAAACATTCATTACCCTGTGTACTGAAACGCCCTTGTCAATCTCAAACCTCGGCGTCCCCTTAACCCTCGAACAAATCACAGAAACATCAAACCCCTTATCAACAAGCCCGTAAGACACCTTCTGCACAACAGATCCCGCCCCCCCGATCCTCGGCGGATAAGTCCTCGCAATCATACATATCTTCATAAAACATACCCTTCCCAACAATCATTCAACCTCTCACACATACCTCTCCTCCATGAGACTACAACACAGATTATATCAGCTATCTTCAACATAAAAAAACATACGAAAACAATCTTAATAAAATATGCCTACAAAACATATTTAGGAAAGCTACGAGGACAATACCCACCATATCAAATCATCCCAAAAAAAACAGTATCTTATCCCAAAACAATTTCGCCAAGAAGCACGATCACATGAACAAAAAAACAATAATCTCAACAACACTGGGAACACTCATACTAGCATACCTCATCAAGATATCCAACATCAACGCAGACATAATAAACACAATCCAAAACCCGACCTACATACTTACCGCAATCATACTGACAATCCTTTACTTTCCTGTAAGCGCACTGAGAATGAAATACATCCTGAAATCAATAAAAGAAGAAGATATCTCCCTCACAACACTAACTAAGATAGAATTCATGAGCAAATTCATCTACTATATAACCCCAAGCAAAGTGTACCTGCCAGTAAAAGCACTCCTGTTAAACAAACAATGCGGCATCAGCAAATCGACAGGCGCAGCCATAACTGCATTTGAATATGGTCTGGATGTAAGCTCAATGCTGATAATCTCCACCATAGGTCTTGCAATATTCCAACAATCAACAAGCACATCATCACTAGAGCCCGCCAAAATACTGGCAATATTAATCATCCTGACAATCATATTTCTAAAAATGCCAATAACCAAAATAACCAAAACACTTAATAATCTAAAAATCGCAAAAATAAGCATAATAAAAAAAGGAATCAAATACACAACAATACTTGCAAAAACCTCAAAAGACACATGGAAAAGCATACTCACAAACAGAAAAACAATGATAATAATCCCGATCACGATATTGATTTGGTTCATAGTCGCCCTCAGCATAAAAATGATTTTCATGTCATACGGGATCAATGTATCAATAATCCATATATTCCTCATCAACATGATATCAACAGCCGCCGGCGGCATATCACAAATACCGGGAGGGCTTGGCGTTCGTGAAGGCGCATCAGTAATACTCTACAACTCAATAAATATATCCCAGGAAACTACAATCATGGTGATGATAATCGCACGCCTCATTACCATAATACCTATAGCAATGGGATACTACATTTCAACGAAATTCAACAATTAAATTACGAGATGTTCTTAATATGAAAAAAAAGAATAATATGTCATACATAACACAAAAACACAAAGAAATAATGAAAATAAAAAAAGAACACCCGATTTTAGATGTTGGATGTGGTACTAATCCGATGGGTGATGTTAATATTGACATTGACGATTACGGTCACAACATCGCAATCAATTTACAAAAAGAAAAATTGAATTATCCGGACAATTATTTTGGCACAATAATTATTTCAGATGTTCTTGAACATACAAAAAAACCACAAAAAATACTTCATGAATGCAAGCGTCTGCTAAAAAATAATGGAAAAATAATAATAACAATCCCAAACAGTGGAAACTTATTTTACTTATTAGGAATTTGGAAGCAAGACGTAATTACAGGTAACAAACACGTGAATTTTTGGACAAAAAGTACATTTATCGATTTCTTAAAAAAATGCAATTTGAATGTAATACAAACAACAAACACATATTACAACAGAGGCAGAATATACTCCAAACTAGATCCTTTCTGTTTACTATTCATCGTAAAGACAAACCAGTAACATCACACACCAAAAAAATAACGAAATAATATTTCATTGTCAGTAGCCAGCAATCACCTTGAGTTTACAGGATAAGGGGAGATTCAAACGAAATATCTGCTTATGTTTCGTTTTTTACCAACCATATATTTTCGATATGCACTAAGCATATTCACCTCTACCATTTACAATATATCGTCAGATGGGTTCGATATTTCACACCCTTTTTTGTACACTACCGTTTTTAGTGAAAAATCAACATGCTTCGAGCACACATACTTTTTGAGCGGTCTTATCCTGTAAAGTCATTCTATTTGAAAACGTTGAACCTGAATCACTTAATTCGTAAAATCATACACCCTAAAGCCCCCTATCGAATAATAGACATCCTTATCCAAATAATCATCATTCATAGTCACAAAATAATCAACACCTTCATCAGTATAAGACACAAGTATTCCACTACCCGCCCGAGAAGTACCTGTCTTTTCGTTCCTGCCCCAATCAGACTGTAGCAAGAAACCAAGTTCCCACTCAGAAAACATAGTATAATTATCCGGCATCCCATACAACGAATCATAAATTATCGGCTGCACCCATGTATGCTGAAGCATATTCCCGTCAAAACCCACGGAATTATTTTGATATAACTGACTCAAAAACTCCGAAGAAAAATAAAGCTCATCAGGTAAATTATTCTTCTGATCCAACATAAGAGAATAATTCGCAAAGAAAGCAAAATAAAGAACCGCAAAAAGCAGAACAATTTTCGAATGCCGAAAAATACACCCACGCACAAAAACAGCGGCAATAAGCGAGACAGGCACAAAAAGAAGATACATCAACTTAATCACAATATAAAGTTGAGTAACACTCGAAACTCTCCAAGTATAAACATATTTATTAACCAAAAAAATAACAAGAAATAGCGCAATAACCCCTCCAATAACATACATAAAATACACAACATCCGAATCCTTTTTTTTCTTCACAACATCTAAAAAACCAAAAAACGCAAGCAGAAAAACAGACAAAACAAATAGATTAGGCACAAGTATCCCTCCACTCATCACAAAAGCATACGTCAACACCTTAGTATGTGTCGCATAATAAACAACCATCCCTAAAATCTCAGGAAACAACAACAAAAGAGCAGCCAACAGATATTTCAAAACCCTCCTGAAATAAACCAAAATCGCAATAAACATAATCGCAAAATAATGCGGATAAGACACCAACCCGACCAGCGACAACACAAGCGGAACTGCATACGCCCTGCTCTTGGAGCACATAATAACAAAATACATAGACGAAACAAAAAAGAACGTAGCAAAACTCTGCGTAAGATATCCCTGTTCAAGAAGGATAATATTGACAAGACTAAACCCATAAAGAAACGAAGCAACCAACCCAACCTTCTCATCAAAAACTGCTCTTCCAAGCAAAAAAACAGCAAAAGCAGTCATAACCTGCATGATAATAGCAATAACAGAAGATACAGTATACGCATGAAGAACAAGCGAGTTAAAAATCGCAAAGATACCATAATAAACATTTGGATAAAGATGAACAAAACTCGGGAACCCGTGTGTCTGTGTAACCAACCTTCCCTGCGCAACATTCAGCCCGAAATCAACATAAGAATGAGGATATATCATATAAGGCAAGGAAACATAAACATCAAGCAGAAACAAACCCAAAAGAATCAAAGCAAGTTGACGGGAATATCTTATCTTCACCCCCTTAACCCTTTTGACAACAAAAAACGAACATACCGCAGAAAAAACAATCACAAAAAAACACACATGCGCATAAATCAGATGCAAATACCCAAGAGCAATCCCAAAAACAGAAAGCAACCCAAAAAAAGACACAAACCACAAAAAAAACTTCTCAACCATAAAGAAGATAACAGCAAAAATTTATTTAAACATATGCACAAATTCCCAAAAAAAACAACAGACACTAACAATCATACACATAACCTGCATCATACTTCCCATCATAAAACACTTTCAAAAGCTCACACTTCTCATCAACATCACGAATCATAAAATTACCTGCATAATTATCATCTACAAGAGACATCCTCTTTGGCAGATTCAACACAACAGCAGTTCCACCCTCCTTACCAAGAGTTGAGCGATCTGCCTTTGATTTCAGATTATAGAAACTCTCATTCGTAAGAAAATACGCAATGTCCTCATTAACAGAATACAACGGCCCTTCCAGATTATTCACATTATAATACGAGATCATATCCCTCATAACATCATTATAATCCGGACTATATTTATGAAACAAAAATTCCTCAACCAAAAACATATTAAACGCCAGACTAAGCGCCACAAAGACTATCCAAAGCTTCCCCTCATGACCCTTCGCAAAAGAACACAGAACCACTAAAAGAACACTGCCAACCAACACAAAAATAAACGAGAACGACGACACCCTAAAATTCGGGCCGGACGTCGAAGAATACCAGATATCCGCATTTTGCGAAATTACACCAAAATTCTGGCGCTCCAGCGTAAACGGCTCTATTGTCTGGGCCCCCCCATTCTGCAAACATATAACCCCAAACAGCACCAAAGCAACACCAACAATAGACAACAAATCCCTCATGCGAAGTTGGCTAAACAAAATAAGGAACGCGCGCGCCGAAAGAATCACAAGCGGCGGTATTATAATCATAAAATACCTCGAGATGTTACCCGCCGAAACCACAAACGTATAAAACAAAAAATAAACTGCAACCCAGATATACAAAAGATTCTCTTCCTTCCTGCGCCTTCTGGCAAAAGAGACTAAAGGAAACAACAAAAGCAGCGGGGTCCCGTACTGCACTATCCTATACACATGCTTAACACTCGACTTCAAGATACCCATACCCCGGCTCTCCACGTTCTCACTGCCCCAGCCAAGTGTATCTGTAAATATCGCCCAATTCCCGGAAACATAAGACACAACAGGAAACAGAAGAAATATCGCACCCCCAATAACAACAAAAGGCAACATACTGGCTAACTTATCCCTTCTGGACATAATCATATACACAAAAACAATAAGAACAATAAGAACAGCACTATACTTCGTCAAAAGCGAAATACCTAAAAACACCGAAGAGACAAGTAGCCAGCGACCGCGATTACTCTTCAGGTAAATCAAATATGCATACAACGTAGACACAGTCAAAAAACACAAAATTGAGCCATCCATATCAATCTGGAGCGACGCAAGAACAGAATAAAACAATATCGCCATCATCACAGTTGACACCCTCGCAACCCTCAAACCATATATCTCCTTCGCCAGACAATAAGTTACAATAATAGTCAATATTCCAAAAACAAGTGCAGTAAATCTAAAAGAATGATAACTATGCCCCAGAACACTCATAAACAACGAATATATTAAATGAGCGAATGGGGGATGCGTTATAACATCATAACTAATCCCTGCTTCACCTATTTCAATAACCCATATAGCTTCATCGTCAACTGGTGCAAGCTGTAAGCCAGGTAATCTAATCACAATAGACATTAAAATAACCCCAGCCAAGAACACGAATTTAACATCATTCTTCATAAGAATCACTCTTTCCAATAATAAAGTACTGCAAAGCAAAGCGCTTCCATGGAAACCAAATATACATACTACAAGATATCGTAACAATATTAAAAAGTTTTCGTGAAAAGTAAAAGGTGAAGTGTTGTAGCATAACCCCTATTACCTCTTATAACAAAATATTGCTATACATTATTCTCCCGATTTTTTAAAATGAGTATATAATGAGGTATTGGATTAAGAAACCATGTTCGGATTGTCTCCTTGAATGTAATCTTAAAACCTAGTCCCTCAAGTTTTGTCTCCATTTGTTTTCTCGATGAAAAGTACAGTTTGTCGTTGAGTGTAAAAATCTTATCATGAACATAGTTATAGACATACTTCCAAAGCGGCCTATTATCAACGTCCTTCACAATTAATACCCCCTCTTTTGCAAGCTTCTTCGAGCACTCAAGCAACAGATTATCCTGCGCTTCTCGTGGAATATGATGCATCAGGTCAATCAGGCATATACAGTCACAATTTTTCAGGCTCGAATCCCGTCTGAGGTCCCTGCAAAAGAAATCTACGTTATCAATTCGAGTTGCCGCCTTGTTTGCAGCCCGAACCCTGTTTTTATTAAACTCATATCCGCGCACAATCCTTTTCGGCTGCTTCAACGCGAAATAAATCGCATAATGTCCATAGCCGCACCCAACATCAACAATCCTGCCTCGAACGGGCACGAACCTCTCAACCTTATCCGGTGGAAGTAGTATACACCGTAAATAGACAAACATCCTTGCAAAAAACCCATCATACAAAGAGAGTATCTGTTTCACGTAACAATCAACCATATTAAAATATATTGCCAAATCAACTTAAATAATTTGGTCTTGAACCGTTGGAACACGGAGATCCAATCACAGGTTTGCCAACTATTATAGGAATCAAACGGCTGTTACTCACAAAAGACGGATTCCTTTCGCCACTTGCTCTCATATACTATCGCGATAAAAAGAGCAATCGTATCGAGGACCACAATACTACAATAAATAACCCGAATTTTCCAGTATCATTTACGAAAGCGTGTAAATGGTAAAAAGCAGAGAGCATAAAAATCATAGAAATTCAGCTAAATAAGACACATTAAACATACCCACAAATTTCCTTCCATACAATCTCCATTTTTCTGCCATAGGAAAATCACCTAAAATATACCTCCACCCTCAACGCCTGAACTTATGCACTACCACAAGTTTTATCATCGTCAACCCAAGCAAAAACGCCTTCCACTTACCTTTCCCGGTAATCTTGGACTCCCCGACGCGTGGCCCGTAATTAACAGGAATCTCTATCATCCGGACATTATTCTTTATCAAAAGAACAATCATCTCCGGAGAAAAATGCGAACCCCCTACCTCAAACTTAGAACTTACCTTATTCAGTGATCTTCTCTTAATCAAACGAAATGTACAACCGACATCTGTAAGCGACGGACCATTATGAAGAACCTCAATCAACTTACCTATAAACCAGTTACCCCACTTCAGGAAAAAACCCATATTTGCGCCGTCCCATATCAACTCTCTTGATGTCCTCGTACCCAGCACCACATCAAAATTATCACTATATGCCAAAAACTTAGCAACATCAGATGCAGAAAAAGTGCCATCAGACTCAACAAGAATAATATAATCGCCCTTTGCCTCTTTCAATGCGCGCCTGCACGCATACCCATACCCGCGCCTATCCTCACCAACGACCCTTGCACCCGCTCTCAAAGCCCGCTTCCGGGTCCTGTCAGAAGAATTATTATCAGCAACAACAACCTCATCCACATACTCATTATCCAAAAACCCCTTGACAACACGGGAAATAGACTTTTCCTCATTAAACGCAGGCATTGCCACAGTTACCATTTTATCCAGATACATTAAACCAAGTTTAGCGCACAATATTAAATAACTTAATCCCTACAACGAAATCTTTATCTTCCTGGGATAAGACAACCACACAATTCCTCCAACAGCAGTATACACCCAGTAAAGCAAAAGAAGCAATATCGAAAAAGAAATCGCATACTTCGACGCCACACCAACAAGCGAAAAAAAGTAAATCATTGAAACATCCCTTGGTCCGATACCAGAAACAGATATTGGAAGCAGCGTAAGAATTATGACAATAGGCGAAATCGCAACTAAATAAAAAATAGACACCTGCCCCTCAAGACCCAGCGCCATAATCAGCATATACTCCTGAACTATCGAAACCAACCACAAAGCCACGGTCAACACTGCAACACCTGCAACGACTCCCCTCTTCTTGGCAAATAAATAAAATCCCTCATAAAAATCATTAAAATTCAGCTTAAGCTTAGATTTCATGCTCTCAGGTACAAACTGCTTAAACACAGGCCTCAACACTTTCCTGACAATCCCTTTATTAGAAACAACATACAACGCAAACAAAAAGACAAGAGCACCGAAAAAAATCATACTCATCGCCATCTCAAACCAATAAAAAATCAGAGCTCCTCCAAAACAACTAATGAGCAGCAGAGCACCAAGATCATAAACCCTGTCCAACAGGACAGTAGACAAAGGCTTACCTGCAGACCTGCCACCTCCAACATAAAATATTCTCACAACATCTCCTACCCTGCCAGGTGTAAAAGTAGCAGTAAATAATCCAATAAGCCACACCTTTGACGCATAAGCAGTCGAATAGTTCATACCATGAGCGCGCATAATCAGATTCCACTTATATCCCTTCAAATAAATAATCAGGGGTATAATTGCAATCGAAAGCAAAACATACTCCATTTTCAAATCAATCAATATCGGAACAATACTCCCTACACCACAACGAAATATAAAATACAAAAGAACCAAAAGACCAAAAATCGAAATAAGTCTGGTATTTAAAGAAACCCTCATCAGTAAAATATACCACACAAGATTTATAAATTATCGCCACAAAACAACCACATATTCAAACAGCATCCAAAACAGCGTGATAACCATGAAAATACTAGTAACAGGCGGAGCAGGCTTCATCGGAAGCCACATAGTAGACGAGCTTCTTAAAAAAGGCCACGAAGTAAGAATCCTCGACAACCTCGAACCTCAGGTATACGGCCAGGCAGACAACCCCCCAGAATACCTCGCAAAAAACATAGAATTTCAGAAAGGCACAATCACAGACAAAAAAGACATAGAAAAAGCAATACAAGACATAGAAATAATATTCCACGACGCAGCAATGGTAGGCGTCGGCCAGTCAATGTACGAGATATCAAGATACATAAACACCAACACTCTAGGCACAGCAAACCTTCTGGACACCCTCGTAAACAAAGAAAACAGCGTAAAAAAACTGATAGTAGCATCCTCAATGTCAAATTACGGCGAAGGAAAATACGAATGTCCTGACTGCGGCATAATCAACCCGAAACTAAGGTCCGAAACACAGCTAAAAGAACACAAATGGGAAGTCACATGCCCGAAATGCAAAAAACCACTAAAACCAATACCAACAGACGAAACAAAACCATTATACTCAACATCAATCTACGCAATGACAAAAAAGCATCAGGAAGAGATGAGCATCCTCATCGGTAAAACATACGGAATCCCCACAGTCGCCCTGAGATACTTCAACACCTACGGCCCAAGGCAGGCCCTCTCAAACCCCTACACCGGCGTCGCCGCAATATTCTCATCAAGAATCAAAAACAACAACCCCCCACTAATATATGAAGACGGCCTCCAGCTGCGCGACTTCATATTCGTAAAAGACATAGCAAAAGCAAACATACTTGCCATGGAAAAAAGCGCCGCAAACTACGAGATATTCAACGTCGGGACAGGAACCCCGGCAAGCATCCTGACAATCGCTGACACGCTAACCAGACTCTACAACAAAGACATGAAACCGGAAATAGTAAACAAATTCCGCGCAGGCGACATAAGGCACTGCTACGCAGACATCACAAAAATCAGGACAAAACTAGGCTACGAGCCATCATACACCCTTGAACAGGGCATGAGAGAACTCGTAACATGGGCAGAAAAAGAAAGCGCAACAGACACAGTAGAAAAAGCAAACAAAGAACTCGAAGAAAAAGGTCTGGTCGAAAAATAAACTTGAGAACACAGAACCCATTCTCCAGCCAGTTCTTTTTGAGTTTTACATATCATTTTCAACTGTTTTGTATATAAAATTTCTGCAACGACTACCAGAGAGATCCAGTTATCAACAAAGAATATCAGCCAAGAAATATAAAATACGCCAAGACTAACGCTGCCTATGTGCATTCAATAAACGTTTACAGAAAAATCTAAATAATCCAAAAAAATATTTCACATCATCTAATCTGATAATAAAATCAATACTTAGCCCTAAATCCTTCAAATAGTAAAAACAAAACAATCCTTGGACAATACCACATAGCCATAAAGTAAAAATCGCTCCATAAACACCATAACTAGGCATCAACAAAAAAGAAAATATAACAATTACAACAAAGCCGCTAAAATATACTCTTGCAAGAAGATCCATTCTATTCTGGCTCATATATGCAGAATTAAGCACATTAAAAGACCCAAGCAACGCCACAATACCATATAAAACAATAACATAATATGCTGAGACATAGCCCGGGAAAAACAGCATAAGCAACGGTCTACCCACAAGAAAAAATAATACTACAGAAAATATCGAAATAATAAGGGATAATTTTATAGAGTACGACATATATTTATTCAAAAATAATGTATCCTTATAACTTTCAGCTACAAAAGGGATAAGGGCTTCATTTATTGAAGCCTGAAACGAACTAACAATATAACCCACAAACTTCTGAGCAATATAAAACATACCAAGCATTGCAGGCGAAAGAAACATTCCAAGAAATATCGTAAAAGAAAACATACCTGCACTCCTAAACAAATTAACCATAAAAGCACTATAAGAATAAGTCTTTACTTCAACCATATCAACAATGCGATTTCGAAAACGTAAGCATCTAAAGAACCAAGCAAAAACAAGAATACCCACAACAATAGATATTATTCGTGCATAAATCACGCCATATATTCCAAAAGAAAGTGATACAACCAAAAAAAACGCAAGACAAAGATTCATAAAAGATACAACAACCTCCACCTTCAAAACCTTTCCAAACAACTTAAAGCTTCTAAACAAAAACATAAAACTATCATGAAGAGGTAAAAGTAGTAACAAAAAAGCAGCCCATCTCAAAAATAGAAACTCCTCCTTATGAAAAAACAATGCAATCTTCTCAGAAAATACAAAAACAAAAACAAATAACGTAACAGCCAGATAATATTGCCATCTAAGAACTTTAATAAAAAAAGACTTAGACCTACTTCTCGAGATAAAAAGATTATATAGACCTTGCAAAAAAGATATTCCACTCACAGTGATAATACTGCCAATAAGCGCTATATAATAAGAAACAATACCATAATCTGCAGGACCCAAATAATTTGCAATAAGATAAGTATATAATACACCTGTAACCAGCAATGAAACTTTAGTACCCCATGAAAAGATTATACTTTTAAAAAATGCTGTCCTGTTTGAATACATAACTAATAAATAATAAAAGAAACATTTAAATAACACACGAAACTTATAATCAAAAAGAAATATTAAGAAAAAAGGACGATATTATGCGCAAATTAATCAAATATTTTGTAAAAATATGTGCCGAAACGCTGCCCATTTCTGAACCGATTTATGAATTTGGGTCGCTTCAGGTTCCTGGTCAAGAAGGATTTGCAAA
>JAUVEK010000119.1 GCA_030594795.1 Candidatus Nanohalarchaeota archaeon
CAAAACTCCTGACCTCAAAATCATTCAAAAGCTCTGCCCCGTAAAACCTGCGAAATATCTTCCCGATCAGCCTGTCAACATAAAAATACCCGTAATCCCTCAACTGGAACAGCCGGAATATATCCATAGAATACGGCCCAAACCCCCTGACCTCACTCATCCTCATCAGATCAGTCTTATCAGCGAACCTGAAACACCTGCACATATCAACAATAAACCTGTCCCTGTACCCCACCCCGCAACACCTAGAAAGAACATCCGGCTTCTCAAGAATCTGCTCAGGACCCGGGAAATACACACCCTCGCCATAAGCATCAACAATCTTTCGAACCATCGCCTTATACTGCCTGAAACTGACATTCTGCGAGCAGATAATAGAGACCGCAGCCTCAAAATCAGAAAAAGCAGAAAGCAGCCGGTTGCCGTATATGGCATCATAATGCTTGCAAAGCACCTTATCATCACGGACAATCGTATAAAAATCAGAAAGCTCCTCACGAATCCCAAGACAATACGCAATCCTGTCCTTCAAAAACTCAGCACCCCCCTTATCAACATCCCCGTCAACATTAATCCCAAGAAACCCGTTATCCTGGAAAAACTCAAGACCTACCGGCTTCCCCTTATACAAGACAGTCCTCACAGGAGCATCACCAAAAAAAAAGAAAAACGGCTTAAACTTCATGATATTAAATAAATTAAAATCATCAGCAACAGGAATCTTAACATTCACTCAATCACCTGCATATCCAATCTCTGCCATCATCTCATCCACCCGCGAATAGAGAATATCAAGCGTCGAATTATTATCTACAACAACAGAAGCCATCGAAAAAACAGCATCAAGCCCTTTATTAACCACATCATCATGATCCCTTGAAGCTACATCCTCCACGCCAAGCGCCTGTGCCCTCCTCACCCTGAAACCAACATGCGCCGTCACTTCAACCAAAGAAAACCGCGCAGAAACCTTCTCAAAAAACTGGACCTCTGCCGGGCTCCGAAAACCAACAACAGTAATCTTCTCAAACCCCCCACAGCGCTCATACACCATCCGCGCAACAACATCCTGTCCATTAGTCTCCCGAAGCTCATTTCCAAGCTCAAGCATGCTCTTCTTCGAAACCTCCTCACCGCGCGAAACAAGCACATCCCTTAAAACATCACTCATAACAAACTTCTTAAACCCATACTCCGACTCAATATAATCAGCGATAGTATCCTTCCCTGAGCGCGCAAGCCCTGTAATGCCAATGACTCTCATAACCATAATTCTAAACCCGCAAATATAAAAAATCATACTAAGGCAACCATCCGGCAACTATATAAACCCAAAAAGTCAGATAGCAACATATGAAACACATCATAATCCTTCTATTGACAGCAGCAATCCTGACCTGCGCATGCACAAGCGAAACAACACCATCCGGACCCCCACCAACAGACCCCAACCTGCAACCTGCACCAACAAACCCCGACTTGCAACCTCCACCAACAGACACCGCTTTCTGCGGATCCTCAACAAACGCCCCCTGCGCAGCTGACAGCGACTGCATAATCGGCGGATGCTCAGGTCAGGTCTGCCAGAGCAAAAACGAAGAATCAGTTATCACAACCTGCGAATACAGGGAATGCTACAATGCCAAAAAATACAATGTCGCATGCAAATGCACCCAAAACAAATGCCAGTGGACATCCATTCAGGCGCAGTAATACTCACCTTTCGCCTTCTGCTTTCCATCCTGCTGCGAATCAGGCTTATTAGCGCGGGGCCTCCCCGTCTCCTGCTCTCTGCGAAAGGTAATCCCAAGCGACTTCAAAAACACATTCATGCCATCGTGAAGAAAAACAGCCGGCTTAGCATGGCCACAAACACCGGACTCACCGAGAAATATAACCGCCCTGTCAGAAACATAATTCAAAAGCATCATATCATGGTCAATCACCATGCACGTCTTCTTATTCACCTCAATAAAACGCCTGATAATCTTCGCAAGCTTAACCCGCTCCTCAACATCAAGATACGCTGAGGGCTCATCAATAAGATAGAAATCAACATCTTGGGCCAGACACACTGCAACAGCAACCCTCTGGAGCTCCCCTCCCGAAAGCTCAGAAACATAATTATCCAAAAGCTCATCAAGCTCAAACGGCTTAACAATCTCCTGCTTGAACTTAGCAGTCCCGAAACCCCCGCACTTCTTGGCAAGCAGTTCGCGCACGCATCCCTCATAATCCCCCTTCAGATACTGCGGCTTATAGGCAATCATCACCTTCTTGTCAACCTTCCCCTTCTTCGGCTTAATCTCACCTGCAAGAACCTTCGCAAAAGTCGTCTTACCAAGCGCATTAGCCCCGAACACCCCGACAATCTCACCGGCATAAAGATGCCCGGCATCAACTCTAAGAGAGAACTTATCAAACTTAACCTCAATATCAGGATAATCAAGAGACTTATCCTTGCCCTTGAATATCTGCCCCTTTGCCATAAAAGAAAGCGCACCAGACCTGAACCGCACATTGCTGTCCCTGATATAGCCTGAGAGATATGTGTTGACACCTCTTCTTGAGGAATAAACACTTGAGACAACCCCGTAGACAGATCCATGCCCGTACACAATATGAATCACATCAGTCAAAAAATCAAGAGTGGCAAGATCATGCTCAACCACCATCACAGCTTTGCCCAAAACAGCAAGCTCCCTGATAAGAGAAGCGACAATCAGCCTGTGCCTGATGTCGAGGAATGATGATGGCTCATCGAAATAATATACATCCGCATCACGCAGCACAGCAGCAAGAATAGCAACCCTCTGGAGCTCCCCCCCGGAAAGTTCAGCGAGCTTCCGCCCAAGAACATGCTCAATCTCAAGCTTCTTTGACACCTCATCCAAAAGTCCTCTTTCATCCTTGATAATATCCTTAACCTTCCCCTTGTACATCCTGGGTATCATATCCACCTGCTGCGGCTTATAGATTGCCCTCACTTTTTTGTCCCTGAGGTCAATCAGGTAATTCTGAAGCTCAGTCCCGCGGAAGCGCAATATAATCTCATCCCACTCAGGCTCATCATCAAACTTCCCGAGATTCGGCTTAATCTGCCCTGAAAGAATCTTAAGCGCAGTAGTCTTACCTATGCCATTTGCACCAAGAAGCCCCGTCACCTTCCCGCGCACAGGAATCGGCAGGTTATACAGCCGAAACGCATTCTTCCCAAACTGGTGAACCGGCTCCTCAAGCTCATGCGCAAGATTGATGATAGTTATAGCCTTCTTCGGGCATTTCTTAGCGCAAATCCCGCACCCGATGCACAGCTCTTCTGAAATTTCTGCAAACTTGCCCTTAACCATGACTGTCTCCTCGTCGCCTGCGCGCACGCGCGGGCAGAAGCTGCAGCATTCATGGCTGCACTTTTCAGGCATGCATTTTTCCCTGTCAATTATAGCTATTCTCTGGGTTGCCATATAAATCACAATCCTACAGTATAAAACATCACCAAAACTTTATAAAATATGAGGCACTGAATAAATGTGTTTGTGCCGAGGTGGCTCAGCTGGTTATCTCAAAATCAGAGATTCATTCGATTTCCGGTTATGAGACCAGAAAGAGCGCTAGACTCATAAGTGTTATGAGTGCTGACTCTGCTTTGCAGGGAATGATCTGTAAAAAGCGCTAAGAAATCTAGAGGTCGCGGGTTCAAGTCATGCGAGTGTGAGTATACCGCAAGCTTTTCACAAGCTTCGCATGGGAAAACCCCGCCCTCGGCATAT
>JAUVEK010000015.1 GCA_030594795.1 Candidatus Nanohalarchaeota archaeon
TGCATAAACTTTTTAAAGGTAATTGTTCTTAGTTACACAGTGCATGGTGCATGCTATGCAGTTTAAGGTGATTTTTATCGGAGCGATTAAACAGAGATACATTAAAGGAGCTGCAAATAAGCTTGTCAAAAATTTCCCTGAAGAGTTTTCAAAAGATTTTAATGCGAACAAGGAAGTTTTGAAGGAGCTTGATATTGTTGACAGTTCTCATGTAAGAAATAAGATTGCCGGCTCTATTGTGCATGTCGTGAGGAATAAGAAATTCTAAGCGGCGCACGTTGCTGGATTTAGATGTGTCTTAGGGTCACAATTTGTGTAGATATGTTGATTCTTCAGGTTTTTATTATGTCTTTTTCTATTGTGTAGAAACAGTATGGATTGTTGTGGAATTTTTTTGTGAGTATGTATGATACGGAATTGCAGCCTCCCCTGCATTTTTCACCATGCTTGCAGTCTTTGCAGTTAGGACCAAGACTGTTTTTTATGAACTGCCTGTTGTATTTGAAATTATCCGGGTTCTGCCAGATATCTTTTAGTGGCGCATCCCTGACATTTCCTTCGATGAAGCAGTCATTGCCCATTGAAAGACAGCCGACTATTCCACCGTCACTTGTTATCCCGATGCTGCTTATTCCTGCTGTGCAGCCTTTCCATCCGTGGCAACCGGGGAGTATTTTTGAGTTGTACCCGAAGCAGTGAGCTCCAATTACAGGCAGGTTATCAAAAGATGTTTTTATTCTTTGGGATGAAATGAATAGTGCTACTGCGTAATATTCTTCTTTTGTCAGAAGATGCCTTTTGTCGAAATTGCCGAAGGGCATAGCGACCTGAATCTGCCAGTTGCATCCTTTTTTGTATATAACGTCCTTTAGGGCGTGCAGGTCTTTAAAGTTTATTTTGCTTACTGTTGTGATTGCTGTTGCCTGTATGCCGCGGTCGATGAGAAGGTCTATTGAGTTGTTTGCTTTTTTGAATGCGCCTGATTTGCCTCTGATTCTGTCGTGCGTCTGTTCTGTGCCGTCCAAGCTTATGCCTACTACTTTTGGATTGTATTTTGCGATGTCATCAATGTATTTGTCGATTAGAATGCCGTTTGTGACAAAGTTTAGGTTCATGCCCAAATCAGTTATGCATTGGGCTACTTGAGGCCAGTCGTTTCTTAAGAAGGGTTCACCGCCCATGAGGGAGACATCATTGCACCTGAGTTCTGCGAGGTCTTCACAAAGTTTGATGCATTCTTTGGTGGTCAGTTCGTCAGGTCTTGCAATGCCTGCGCTTGAGCCACAGTGGGAGCATCTCAGGTTGCATTTGAGGGTGAATTCCCATACTGCACATTCAAGTTGATATGCCATGATTATCCTTTTTTATTTTTTGCGTAGACGTCGTAATCCATTGCCTGACCAAAAACTGGAAAGGTTTTGAGTGCAATGAAAAATGCGATTGCTGATAACAGTATAATTGCTATCTTTGAGGCGCGTTTCTTGCTGCCTGATGCTCCAAGAGTGAAAAGACCTCCTGCGAAGGGATAGCCGGCGCCGGGACTGACAGATGATGCCGGGCACGTACCTTGTCCTGCAAAAAATCCTAGAATGAAGGTTAGTATTACAATTATGGCTGTTGCAATATAATATTTGAGATTTGAGAATCTATTGGTTTTCTGGATGCTTTTTATGTCCTGAGTTGAGACGTTTAACTTGCTTCCAATTGCCTGAAGTTTATCGTTAATCAAATTAATCCCTCAAATGTTTTTTGCATGGTATTATTACACATTTGTGTATTTAAAAATTCGCATCACAAATTCAGCATATCTTCAGATACTGCCTCTTTTGGTATATTGTGTGTTTTGTTCATAGAGAACGTGTCCAGTTCTTTTTTAATTATTGCTCTGGTTTTTTTGTTTCTTATTTCAAGCAAGGCATTTTCGTAATTTTGTGCAATATTCTCTTTTCCATAACCAAGAACGATGCCAATTCTTGCAATATTCCAGTGAGTCAGCGCATTTTGTGGATTGAGTTTTGCAGATTCTGAAAATAAAGACAGAGATTCATTATAATTTTTTTTATGGAATTGCTTTACCCCCTGATTGAATAATTTTCTTGATTCTAACTGGATGATATGGAGATTGAAGATATCTATGCCTGCAGGCTTTTGGGATGATATGTATTCCAGCTGCTCTTGATAATCTGAGGTATTTAGCAGGCTAATTAATCGTGATTTAATGTTCCCTGTAAATGTATTGTAGTTTAAATCGGTCTTCTGGATTGTTTTTTTGTGTTTAGACCAGAGTGTGAAGAGTTTTTTGTGAAATTCTGTTTTTATCAGATAGTTTATGAGGCCTGTTTTTGAGTTGTACACCTCTTGCGTTATTTCGCCTGATTCTAAAAGTGTGTTGCAAAAAGCAAGTGATATTTTTGGATTGCAGAGTGCGCATTTTGCGATTATTTTGTTTAATGATTTTTCTTTATCGTGTTGAAATTCATTGAAGAATATGTATGATTGCTCTTTGATGCAGTCGTTTTCAAGACAGATTAGACTGTCTGAGTCATCGATTTTTAGCTGCTTTTTTAGGTTTTTTCTGAATCGTGCAAATTGTTCTTTTGCGCGGGCAGAGGATGGTTTTGTGCATATGATGCGCAACCCGTGTTCGTATTTATGGGTTTTTTGAGGCTCTCTTGAAATGTTTTGAAAACCGATTTCTTTAAGAAGTGCTTTTAGCAGTTCAAATGTAAAAATGGTCTTGTGCTGCATGCCGGGTGAATCTATACCGTAAAGCCACTGAATTGTTGTCTTCTGGTTTTCTGTGTTCTCTGATTTGAATTTTTTGAATGATTTATCCATATCCGGTGTTTCCAGTATTAGCGTACCTTCGGGTTTTAGTAATCTGAACCATTCTGACAGGACGTAGATTGAATGGATATAGTCGAAATGCTCAATTAGATGGAGGGCCTCTATGGTGTGTATTGTGTTTGATTCAAATGGCAGAGCGTCTACATCGTGAATCATATCGGCTATTGAGTCTTCATATTTGTCTATGTTTATGTAGCCGGGCCGGTATATTATCCCGCAGCCGAGATTTAGTTTTGTTTTTTCATCCATGCTATTTTGATGTGCTGTTTGTAATATAAATTCTTCCTTTTTGATGAATTATTTAGGAGTATAGTTAAGGTCGTTACTAAATCATGGAATCTGTGTGATATTGGATAATTCCAAGCTTTTTCACGATGAAAAATGGACAAACTTAACCATACTAAATCGCGTCAAGCGATTTACGTATCCTTAAAAATCACTACTTGATTTTTAGGATCCAGGCAAATCCAAGATTTGCTGGATTTTCGAAATGTTCACACATTTCGAATTTCGAAAATTGGAAATTTGGTACAAATTTTCAAAATTTCGCAAATCGTACCGATTTCCTATATTGCGAAATTAGGAATTGGATGACAATTCCGCAATGCTAAAAATCGTAGATTTTTAAGCATGCTAAGAAGCATTCAATGCTTCTTAAGCATGCAGGAAAAACCACAACCGCCGTGGTTTTTCACAGCAAAAACCAAGAGACGTTAACTATCCGAGTGAATCTTCGATTCACTGGATCCTAAAAATCGTAAAACGATTTTAAAGGATATGGAAAAGTCATATCGTCCAAAAAGTTATGACTTTTACTATAATTTATTCTTTTTTAGCTGACATCAAGTGTGTATATCATATAAAATTATGAGACGCCACGAGCGTAATGAATGCAAAGCCAAACCTGATAACCACTTCAGGAAAACTGGCAGAAGAAGTAAATAAACAGCTGGAGATGCAATTGAACGAGTTAAAGACAAAAGAACCTGCAAGATTAGCTTTAGAAAATGGAAGAATAATTCTAGTTGATACTCTGGTAGCAGCTATTGAACTTAGCAATAAAATTGCCCCGGAACACCTGGAATTGCAGGTGAAAAATCCAAAGCAGTTGATGGAGAAACTAAGAAACTACGGCTCTTTGTTTATCGGGAAATATTCAGCAGAGGTTTTCGGGGATTATTGCAGCGGAACGAACCACATCCTGCCGACAAACAGGACAGCACGATATTCTGGAGGATTGTCTGTAAAAGACTTCATTAAAATCCTGACGTATCAAAAGATTGACCAAAAAGGAGCAAACAACTTGGTCAAGATCGCTTCGAAACTTGCAGAAATTGAAGGGTTAGAGGCGCACAAGAAATCAGCTGATATCAGGTTAGCATAAATGTATATATATGATAAACTACAACTTATCATTGGTGATCTGAATGAAAATAGAAAAAGTAAAAGGCATGAGGGATTATGATACTGATGATATGCTTATTCGCAGGAATGTTGTTGCTATGGTTGAGAAAATCTTTGAGAAGCGCGGCTTTGTTCCTATTGAGACGCCTGCACTTGAAAAATGGGACGTGCTTGCCGGGAAGGATGCAGGCGGGCGCGACATTATCGAGCAGACATTTAACTTTCTGGATCAGGGTGAAAGAAGAATCGGGCTTAGATATGACTTGACAGTGCCGTTGGTCCGTTATGTATCAGAAAGATCCAACATCGGGTTCCCGTTCAAGAGGTACCAGTACGGGCGCGTGTGGAGATATGAGGAGACGAGAAAGGGAAGGTACAGGGAGTTTTACCAGTTTGATATTGATGTTGTAGGTGCGCAATCGGTTGCAGCTGATGCTGAGTGCATTGCGACGATCGTGGATGCGCTCGGTGAGATTGGTGTCGGGAGGTTTAAGATTCTTATCAGTAACCGCAAGATTGTCGAGGGAGTGCTTAACTTTCTTGGCATCAAGAGCAAAAAGCAGATTGAGGGAGCGATGAGGACTATTGACAAGATAGAGAAGCTTTCTTCTGTGCAGCTTTATGCGGAATTCAAGCGATATGGCATCGAGAGGGTGCAGGCAGGAGAGATACTGAATGCGCTCTCAAGAAAAGGAAAGCCTGCTGAAGTCATACGCACCATGCTTAAAGAATTCCCTGACAATGATAAGGTGCTTGAGGGGATTGGTGAGTTTGAGAAGCTTGTGGATTACCTGGATGCTTACGGGGTCACTAGCAAGTGCGTTTTTGACCTGTCGCTTGTGAGGGGTCTTGGGTATTATACAGGATGCGTGTTTGAAGCGCGGCTTGATGCCGGTGGAGACAGCATTGCTGGGGGCGGACGGTATGATAAGGTTATCGGGTCTCTTGTTTCGCGCGAGATTCCTGCTGTCGGGTTCTCGCTTGGCATCGAGAGGATTCTTAATATCCTGAAGGAGAAGGATTATGTCAAGAGGCCTGTTTGCGATTATTTTGTCGTATGTGCAGGCGATGAGATGAAGTTCAGCGCCATTAAGATTGCTGAGGCACTCAGGGCAGAAGGAATGATAGTCGAAACAGACCTCATGGGCAGGAATTTTTCCAACCAGATGAAATATGCTAACAGGATAGGTGCAAAAAAGGTTGTTATTGCCGGGCAGAAGGAGATGGCGCAGGGAAAAGTTGTTGTAAGGGACATGATAAAAGGCAAAGAGACGATTGTCGAGGTTGAGAGGATATTAGGGGTTTGAATTGGGTTCTGTTATCATTTTCCTAAATTCCCGCCACTTTGGTAACTATGATTTTGCAAGGGGACGACACACGTCGTTTTATTGAATATTACATAAAAAACATAGTCCCTAATAGAAACTATGCGTACTATGAGTACATCCACCTACTGATACCTAAAATAAATTATAGTGCCTAAGAATCTGGGAATTTAGGAAATTAAGAAAATGATATCTTTGGAATTAATCGAGCCCAAAGGGGAAGGAAAAGCGATTTATTATGTTTCAGGTTCTGGTTGACGTAGTGGTTGACGCAAAGGTTGACGCAAGTTTTCGAGCCCTGTAATAATTTTGCGAAGCAAAAGCCACATTAACTCAAAACTTCTTAATCCTTCTCTGCTTGGGAATCTGGTTCTTAAGATAACCCTCCTTGTAAAGCCCGCACCCAAGATAATCATCCCCGTATTTAACAACCACATAACCAGACAATTCCGTATGCGATAAATCAGAAATATCAAGCCCCCTCATATACTTCCACGCATCTTCCTCCTCAAGCTCAAGCACATTCCTCGTCGCATGCTTCCCAAAAAGCTGGACTGCATTCGTTGTCAGCTTTAGTGTGGCAGATCTCCTTCCAAACAGCATCCCAATCCCTTCCATTCTCAGGTTTTTCAGGTCTTTTGATAGGGCGCATCTTGTGGTCAGCCAGATCTTGTCTGATCTTTCTAAGTATTCGTATTTATTAAGAATAGTCTTTTCTATGCCGTACTGCTCTTTGATCTCTTTAAAGAGGTCTTTTTTCTCGCGCGAATTCATGATTTTCAGGGCTGACGGTGGCTGCTGCATGATAATTACCTATTCCTTTTTTATTTTTGCCACAAAAAACCCCTCAGAATCATTATCCTGCGGGTATATCCTTGCGCAATCCCTCACATCCTCATTAAAGCGCGCGCCCTGCCACTCCAAAATCCCTTCCCTTGTCTTAAGTCCATCCAGCTTCACTTTCTCAACACGCAGTCCTTTGACCTTATCAAGAAGATAGCTGACCACACCCTCGTTTTCCTCAGGCGCAAGCGTGCACGTCGAATACACCAGAACCCCCCCGCTTTTTAAACACTGAGAAGCATTCAGGACAATATGCTTCTGGAGCCTCGAAAGATTAAATATCAGAGGCTCGCTCCAATGCGAAAGCACCTTCCAGTCCTTCCTCACAGTCCCCTCACAAGAGCATGGAGCATCAACAAGAACCCTGTCAAACTCTATACCCGACCTGTTCAGCTTGGCGCCGTCCATCCGGGTAACAATCGTATTCACAACACCGCCCTTGTCAAGATTATACCTCAAAGCCTTGATGCGCGAGATATTCGTATCATTCGCAACCACAAGACCGGTATTCTCCATCATCTCAGCCATCTGTGTCGTCTTTGAGCCGGGAGCAGCGCACACATCAAGAACAGTCTCCTCCTCTTTGGCGCCGAGAACAAGCGCAGGAATCATAGACGATGCTTCCTGCACATAAAAATATCCCAGAAAATGCTCAGGAGTATTACCCAAAGCCACATCACCCTTATCCTCAACCCAGAACCCCCATTTATTCCACGGGATGCTCTTGAGCACAAAACCTTCTTCTTCCAGCCTCGACACACATTCATCGCAACTGATTTTGAACCTGTTGACACGTATCGCGCGCCTGAGAGGAATCCTGCAATATTCAAGAAACCTCTTATTTTCTCTTCCCAATAATGCGTGAGAGCGTGCTTTGAACTTTGAAGGGAGTATAATGTTTTCTTTCATTTAGATTCACAACTTTTATGTTCTTATCCGGCAGGTCCACAATGTATCCCCTGCCCATACCGTGATCAGTAAGTGCGCAGTTTATCGCAAGCGTCTTCCCGGTCATCTCACATCCGTTCGACTCATGAATATGGCCAAAAACATGCATGCATGGATTCTTTACAGACAGAAACTTCCGATACTCCATAAATCCTGCATGGGCATTTGACCATGCACTGTCAAGGATGCCGTACGGCGGATAATGCGTAATCATAACCAGCTTCTCACCATCAACATCTTTTACAGCATCCAGGGTCTCATCAACACCAAACGGCCTGCCTCCCCCGACGCATAAAAAAGAATATTCCCCATACCTGAAAACACCGTCACCGACAGTCACATATTTGCTATTGTAATCCATGCCTGAATCCCAGTTGCCCCTCACAATGAAACTCCTGACCTTCAGTTTCTTAAAAAACTCATACGCAAACTGGTTATCCAGAAAATCCCCTGCATTGATAAACACATCAATATTTTCATTCTCTATAGTCTGCAGAATATTCCCTGCAACCGCAGCATTCCTGTGAATATCCGAAGTACAAAGCAATTTCATAATCAGTGGATTATATTAGGTAACTATAAAAACCTATTTATTTCAGGGCGCCTATGCCCTTCAGTTTGCCTCTCAGCCTCTCTATGGAGCGCGCGACAATTTCTTCACTTTTTGCGCCAGTGCACACAATCTTCCCTGAATTGAATATCAGAAACACAACTTTAGGATCATCAAGCCTGTAAACCAGCCCGGGAAACTGCTCCGGTTCATACTCGCACTCCCCAAGCTCAAACACAATCTTATTTAAATCCAGCTTGGACTTCAGGTCTGCAGTCCCAACAATATTCACGATTTCAACATCAACCTTGTGCGACACATCAATTCCAAGTCCCCTGAATGTCTCAACCGTCTTTTTGATTGCTGTTTTTGCATCAGCGAATGACTTGGAGCCTGAGCATATAATCTTGCCTGTAGTAAACACCAGGGTAGAAGCTTTAGGGTCCTTTACCCGGTAAACCAGCCCGGGAAAAGATTCAGGCTCATATTCAGCTTCATCCAGGTTCGATGCCAGCATTTCAAGTGAAAATTTAGTATGCGTATTAGCAGAAACCACAATGTTCTGTATCTTGATTCCAGCATCTTCTGCAACGATCTTTTTCTTGATTCCAGCATCTTCTGCAACGCTCTTTTTCTTGATTTCAGCATCTCCTGCAACATTTTTTCCTGTCATAATATCATCTCTGTTGATTAATAATCTTAATATACAATACGTTTCTTTATAAAGGTTAAGCAGTTTTGGGCTCTCGTGAAGACATGCTTAACCATATCCATGATTGCTGCCAGAAAAAAGGCAGCAGCCTGAGTACCGGGAACCGGATAAAGATGGACTGCCTGCTGGCTATGGTTGATTCTGTGCTCAATACCAGGAGATAATGCGCCTGTAATTGCATTCAGGCGAAAAAACGGCTTTCCTGCACTAAAATCTTTAACAGGTACCCTGCCTGCTGCGCTTAAATATCCTCCAGTCAGTACAGGCACGGGTAAATTAAATTGCGGTATCTGCAAGTTTATTGGACAGTAATATTCATTGTACTTCTGATTTTTCATGTTTTGTCACCAACTCTATTGTATGCTTTCATAAATTCCATAACACTTTTTATGCACGCATCCATATTAAGATATTTGAATTGCGAGAACCTGCCAACAAGTTCTATCCCGTAATTTTCAAGATACTCCTTAACAATCCCTGTATTTTTTGAATATTCCAGGTCATAAATAACATACGCATACTTGGACCTCTTCACAAGCGAAAAGCAGACCTTCGCATCATCCACAATCCCCATTTTACAAAGGTCAGAAACCACTTCATCAATAATCTCTTTATCCCCCCTTTTCCACACATCATCCCCGAAATTGCACGTAATCTCTGCAAGGATGCTGCTTTTCTGGGGCGGCGCAACCACCGGGCTGTAATTCGACGGAAAACTCAACCTGTTAAAAATACCGTCTTTTTTTGAAGGCACATAAAGCCATGATATATCGTTTATCCTGTCAGCATCAACACCGAGCATAACAGTAATCACTGAATTGAATTTAAGCAGGCGGGCAGCATTTTTAACTTCATCCGGCACATTCTCAATCATATTCACAATCTCAGGCAAAGGCAAAGTCGAGATAAGCCGCTTTCCTTTTTGCTCTTTTGTTCCGTCGCTTACAGCGAATCCACCCCCATGTTTCCTGATGGACTTAATATCAAAATTCATCAAAATCCTGTCTTTAACAGGCTCCTCAAATGCCTTAATCATTGCCTGGATGCCGCCGTTTTTCGGATAATAGAAATGCAGCTGGTGCCTGTATCCCTCGGTCTCAATACCAACAGCAGATTTGATAATGTCCTCAACAGGCGGCTTTGGAACCCGTCCTGCTATCCATTCTGTGCTCATGTGTTCTGTCCTGAAGTTCCATATTTTCTCATTATAAGGGACCATGTATTTTTCAGCAATGCCTTTCCCAAAAGTCTGGTAAATCCACTCCTTGAAGTTGCATGCCTCTTTTTTCTTCAAACCGAGCGTCTTTACAAAATGATAGAGGCATTCATAATTGTCCTTTTTCGGCAGCTCCGACAGCCCGTTCTCAAACGGGTATTTCACATATCTCCCCTTGAAAAAAATCTTGGTATTTCTCCTGTTTTTGACAATGTTGTTCCCTAGTTTATCAACCATGAACTTCAGGACTTCTTTGTCTCTTGAAAAAATAATGTGCGAACCGCCCCGGTCAAAAGTGAACCCCTTTTCACTGATCGACCTGCAAAGACCGCCGCATTCTGGATTTTTTTCAAGAATAAGGATATCTTCTTTCATGAGACTCCCAAGCGCAAGAGCGCTAAGACCCCCACCCAAAATTAACGTTTTCATATCACTCACACATGCTTCCCGGCTCCATCAGCAGTATCCAGAAACCTCTTCACAAGAACTGGCTTCAATAACCTGTACTTCATCGCGAACTCAAATACCTTCAATTGCAATGCACTTTCTTTAATATCCTTAACCAATGTCCTGCAATACTCTTCATGCTTCCTGAACCGCTCAATAGAATAATCCTCGTATTTAACAGCATCATAACATACATCCGCAGCAGCCCTGCCGCTGATGATTGCAGGCTCGATGCCGGCGCCGACAAGAGGTATCACAAATCCTGCGGCATCACCGCACAAAAGAACTCTCCTTTTGCAGTTGTGAGTGTTTTTGAGCAATGTCATTGGAATCATGTGCGCCTTAACATTTCCTGCCTCAAGACCATGCTTCCTGACCATCTCATCAAACCGCTTGCGAAGTTTCCCCGAGCATGATACTTTTGTGCCAACCCCGGCATTTACGCACCCGTCCTTTGGTATAATCCATTCATACCCTACAAAATCATGATATAGGTATCCTACAGCACAATTACCGTATCTTTTTTCAATCTCTTTATTGCTCATCTTAATATCTGATTCAATAGCAAGCGCACAATTCTCCTCGCTCCACCCGTCATTCAGCCCGGTCTTCTTCGCTACAATGCTGTTCACGCCGTCAGCGCCAATAACGATTTTTGATGTGAACGCGCCTTTTTTCGTGGCGACTTTCACTTTCTTTGAATCAGCTAAAACATCAGATACCCTGCAGTTGTCAATCACCTTTGCTCCCGACTCAATTGCCTTCCTTGTAATCAGGTAGTCAAACTTCTTGCGCAAAAACATAAACGAGGGATAATCCCTCTCAATCATAATCTTCCCGTCAAAATAAACCTTTACTCCATCTGTTCTCCTCTCGACAATATCCTCAACTTCAGTTCCATATATCCCGACAACATCCCTGATGGTCGGGCAAAACATCCCCCCGCACGGCTTATCCCGTGGGAGCTTCTCCTTTTCCAGAAGCAGCGTCTTCAACCCGTATTTTGCGCATTTTTCTGCAGCAGCGCTGCCACCTGGCCCTGCCCCCACGACAATAACATCATAATCATACATAACAATACCTTTCTATCAATTCACGCCAAAATATTTAAAACCCACTCACCCAGACATGAAAACACAATATAATTGAACCATATATGCGTCACACTGAAAATTATTCCGCCAATAACCGGCGCCCTGTAAACACAATAATAAATGCCGCCTGTTAAAACATCATAAAGCACAGTAAGCCCCACGCCCCAGAGCACGATGTGTGCCGGGCTTAAGTTGGCAGTGCCTGCAATCACTGCGACAACAGCGATGCCTAATAGCGCAACCGGCAGGTAGCGCGCCTCTTCATGAGTGTACACAATGCTGATTGGATAGGCAAGGAGGCCGACAAGGGCACCCATGAGTGGCCCGAAAAGCACAGCACAGAGCACAGTACCAAACACTGCAAGGTCAATCCCAAGCTGCAGTCTCAGATGCTTTTGGTACATCCTCGAGATAACTGCTGCAGCAATGAATCCTGCTGTTACAAGCAATGGCCTGAAAAATATACCCAAAAGAATCATCGCACCGGCAATAATTACTGGGTAAAACACAATATTTTTATTGAATGTCAGGTTATGTACTAGTGAATCAGCTTTAATGTCCTGATAGTTGCGCACTTCTGCAGGTTTCCGGGAGGATGACAAGCAGTCTCTGCCAGTTAAATTGATTGCAGAAGTGCTCGATGCGCGCGCATTGCGCGGGTTAATCCCCCTCAAAACAACATCAATAAGCCATCCGAACATAGGCGCAACCTGCAATATCATTAGCGCCGTGGTCAGGTCGCCCATCAGTTATCATCTTTAGTCAAACAAGGCTGAAGTCATCACTCCACGACAGAAATGATTAACCGCATAATTTTTAATATCTAATGAATCTCCAAAAAAAGCCCAGCAATTATCATAATCTACAAATTCTCATGCGTAATCGGCATAAACTTGATTCCGTACTGGATAATTCCTTCTTTCCCGTCCTCATAAATCTTCCTGAAACTGGCTTCCACGCGCAGCCCTATTTTAAGCTTCTTCGCATCGCAGTCAACAACCTGGCCAAGCACATCTGGCCCATTCTTGTCAAGCCTGACAATCGCAAGAGCATAAGGAACACTCTTTTCAAACCCGGCAGGCGGGGCATATATCTGTGTATAAGTGACGATTGCACCGTAATTGCTGAACCTCTTTTCAACAATTTTCCCTGTCCTTCTGCATTTCGGGCACAGTTCCCTTGGAGGATAAAAATCAGTATTGCACTTTTCACAATGCGTCCCGAGAAGTTTATACTTGTTTTTAAAGCGCCTCCAAAGCATTGGAACAGATGTTCTGTGCATACCTAAAACCTCCTGAATATATTAACTACGCATGTAGCGCCGCTTCCGCCGATATTGTGCGTCATCCCTGTTTTGGCGCCATCAATCTGCCTTTTGCCGGCATCGCCACGAAGCTGCGCAACTATTTCAGCTGCCTGCTTAATGCCGGTAGCCCCGACAGGATGCCCGCATGCTTTGAGCCCCCCGGATGTGTTAATCGGTATTTTGGACCCTATCTGCGTATTCCCATCCTCAATAAACTTCCCGCCGGCACCCTTCTTACAGAACCCGAGATCCTCAGTAGCCATCACCTCAGCAATAGTAAAGCAGTCATGGACCTCACATACATCTATTTCCTTTGAGCTTACGCCTGCCATCTTGTAAGCTGCCTTTGAAGCATCCACAGTTGCCTTAAGTTCAGTCAGAGACGCCCTGTCATGCAGAGCAAGAGTATCAGATGCCTGCCCGCTTCCTGTAACATAGACCGGCGTATCGCAGTATTTCTTTGCAAGGTCTTCCCTGCACAAAATAATTGCTGCTGCCCCGTCAGTAAGAGGCGAGCAGTCAAGAAGAGTCAAAGGATCAGCAATCATTGTCGAATTAAGGACCTTATCAATACTGATTTCAAACGGGTACTGTGCAACATCCGCATTCATAGTAGCATTATGATGGTTCTTGACAGCAGCAGCAGCCAGCTGCTCATGTGTTGTCCCGAAATCATGCATATGCCTTCGCGCCATCAGCGCATAAAGCCCCGGGAACGTCAGGCCGTGAAAACCTTCCCATTCCTCGTCAGCTGCGCCCATGAGACCAACAGTAGCAAACTCTGTGGAGATGTCTGTCATCTTCTCAGCCCCGCCGACAAACACGATATCATGCATACCGGACATGATTGAAAACAGGCCCTGCCTTAATGCTAGGCTCCCGGAAGCGCATGCTCCCTCAACGCGCGTAGACGGGATACTTAACCCTGCCTGGTCAGCAACGAGAGCCCCAAGATGCTCCTGCCCGCAGAACCTGCCGGCACTCATGTTTCCGATAAACATAGCATCAAGGTCACTAGAGCCGATATTCGCATCATTGATTGCCTTCATGCCTGCCTCAAGAGCAATATCCCTGAGTGACTTGTTCCACAGTTCCCCGAATTTCGTCAGTCCAAGACCAATAGCAGCAACGCGCATAACAATACCTCACACAGATATTTTACCTCTGAATTTTGCATAAGTCGGATAGTCAATGTAAATTTTGCTGTCAACATACATCTTGGTTGTTTTTGCAAGAGCCCTCCTCTTGTCAACAAGATCACTAACAGTCAAAGCAAAAGAATCAGAACCTGCACCTGAGCCGTAAGATGTTACAAATATTCTCTCGCCTGCTTTTGCAACATCCAATACAGCAGACAATCCAAGAAGCGAGCATCCTGAATAAGTATTCCCGACTTTCTGGACAACAAAACCGCTTGTCATTTTCTCTATCGGTATATTGAACTTTCTTGCCATGCCCAGAGGAAATTTACCGTTAGGCATATGAAAAACCACATGGTCAAAATCATCAATTTTGGCACCCATCTTTTCAAGAAGCCCTGTTGTTGCACTTGCAACGTGCCGAAAATAAGCAGGCTCTCCTGTGAATCTGCCGCCGTGCGACGGGTATTTCGCATAGTTCCTTCTCCAGAAATCAGGCGTATCTGAAGAGAAAGAATATGTCTCATCAATCTTTGCAATCATTTCATTATTCTTGCTCCCGACAATAAACGCAGCTCCCCCGCCAGCAGCAGAATATTCCAAAGCATTTCCCGGCGCCCCCTGCGCAGTATCCGCGCCAATCGCAAGCCCATACTTAATCATGCCTGATGACACAAGTCCCATGACCATCTGGATGCCGGCCGAACCAGCCTTGCATGCAAATTCAAGGTCCGCAGCAGTATAATCATTTGATGCGCCAATAGCTTCCCCGACAATCGTGGAAGTCGGCTTGACAGCATATGGGTGCGATTCTGAGCCGACATAGATTGCGCCGATATCCTTTACATCAATTTTTGCCCTCCGGAGCGCATTCAGCGCAGCATGCACAGAAATCGTTGCAGTATCTTCATCATAATTCGGGACTGCTTTTTCATCTATCTTAAGCCCCCTTTTAATAGCATTGCCGTCTTTACCCCATACCTCTGCGATAGTCTCTACCTTTATCCTGAAGCGCGGTATATACGCGCCATAACCAACAATGCCGCTATTCATCACATTTCACCCAAAACATCTGAAGAATCTCTGTTTAGACTAAAATTAAAGATACTAATTATTGGCAGGATAGATTTAAATTCATAAATGAAGGATATGGAAAATATCAACAATTGACGAACATCAATATGACTTCTCAAGCATATCCTTTGCCTCACTATAGCGCCTGTTATTATACAGAAACTGCGCATAATTCCTGTAGATCTCCTTGTTTTCAGTATCAAGTGAAATTGCCTTTTTGTAATTCGCCTCAGCATCTTCTTTAAGCCCGAGTTCTGCAAGCACATTTGCATAGTTCAATACAACGCCCGTATTGTTTGGATTAAGTGTAAACGCTATTTCAAACTGCTCTCTTGATTCATTGAGCATGCCAAGTTTCTGTAAAAGGACTCCGAGATCATTTCTTGGGGGAACATAGTCACTGTCAATTTCTATGGCTGCCTTGTATTGGTCCAGAGCTTCATATGTCCTCTTCATCCTCTCAAGAGCAAGACCATAGCCATATCTGGTTTTCTTGTTATCCGGCTCAAGCTCAACCGCCCTGGAATAATATCTCTGAGATTCACTGTAGTTTCCTGTGATAAAATACAGCTCCCCAAGCGCCGCAACAACTCTCACATCATCATTTTTGATGCCCAGCGCCTTCTTAAGGCAGTCAATGCTGTTATTATGGTCATTCACTGCAATATATTGGTTGCAGAGTGTGATTTGGCTGTTAAATTCTTCTGCGCGGTCAAAAGACGGGGTATCTATTGTGATGTTACCTGGCGTAAAATCAAGAACCATTCCTTTAGGGCTATTTGAGTCAATATAGCTGAAAATAAGCCCGCCTGCAATCACCGCAATAACAATAAGCGCACTGGCAAAATAGCTGCGCTTCATCCCGGGAATCCTGAAGATGTCTGATTCTTGCCCTGCTTTTTTCAAAGATTTTTTTGTATCTGCACCATTCTTTCTAGGGTTGCGCTTAATTTTCTTTTTTTCAGCATCTGCCTTTTTCACAAGACCACAGATCATAATTAGAATACTACAATTAAAATATTATGCGTGATTTGTCTGAAAAACTCAGGCAACTTATCCCCTCAACTCTTCCAGAACTTCCTTAGCCCTGTCGACGCGCACGTTCTTCTCCTTCACAAGAACCTCAACAACCTTATCAATCATCTCACCCGTCGCCCCTGCCATCTGCGCAATATTTCTTGCATGAAGCCCCATGTGCCCCCTTTGTATGCCCTCAGTTGCAATAGCGCGAAGCGCAGCCAGGTTCTGCGCAAGCCCGACAGCAGCCATGACTCTCGCAAGCTCACTTGCGCTTTTGACATCAAGAATCTTTCTCGCAACCTTAGCAACAGGATGAACCGAAGTCGCCCCCCCGACAGTTCCGACAGCCAAAGGCAGCTCAATACTCCCCACAAGGTCCCCGTCCTTGTTCTTCTCCCATTTTGTAAGCGGCTTATAGTCGCCGTTCATAGCAGCATAAGAATGCGCCCCCGCCTCAACTGCGCGAAAATCATTGCACGTTGCAATCGTCACAGCATCAATGCCATTCATGATGCCCTTGTTGTGCGTAGAGCAGCGGTACGGGTCAGCAAGTGCAAGAGCATAAACCTTAATCACCCCCTCGACAGCATCCTCGCCGCCAACTGTCTTCTTATCAAACACAGCCCGGGCCCGCGCAACCCGAAACTTCGCAAGATTCGTAATAATCCTTAAATACACTTTCCCTCCGCTGATTTCCTCTACAAGCGGCTTGCACGCCTCAACCATTGTATTGACAGCATTGGCGCCCATCGCATCTCTGCAGTCAACCATCAGATGCACAACAACCATAGGCCCCACAATAGAATCAATAACCCGTGCAGTGATATCCCTTGCGCCGCCCCCGAACTTCACAAGCACAGGATCCTGCTCATTTGCAAGGTCAATTATCTCTTTCTTTCGCGCCAATATAGCCTGCCTTGCAAAAAACGGGTCAGAAACATCAGTAATCTGTATCTGCCCAATCATAACAGGCTCGCTCGCAGACGTAAAAAACCCGCCCTTCACGCGCGCAATCTTAGCCATGTTAGACGCAGCAGCCACAACAGACGGCTCCTCGATCGCCATCGGCACAAGATATTCTTTCCCGTCTATCAGAAAGTTGCATGCAACACCGAGTGGGTACTCAGTGGTCCCGACAACATTCTCAATCATCCTGTCAGCCTGCTCAAGAGTAAGCGCACCTGTATTTGAAAGCACTTCAATGTCCTCATCACTCAGCTCCGCCTGCTCCTGGAGAACCTTAAGCCTCTCATGCACACTTAACTTGTAAAATCCTGAAATCTTTGAGCTTTTTGCCATAAAACCACCTTCAACCATCTATATGGCCACAAAACAACAATAGTC
>JAUVEK010000029.1 GCA_030594795.1 Candidatus Nanohalarchaeota archaeon
TCAGGGAAATTTTTGACAAGCTTATTTGCAGCTCCTTTAATGTATCTCTGTTTAATCGCTCCGATAAAAATCACCTTAAACTGCATAGCATGCACCATGCACTGTGTAACTAAGAACAATTACCTTTAAAAAGTTTATGCAGGCAATAAAACAGAATCAGGCATCAAAACACGCAGGCTACGGCAAAAACAAGACTATCAGAGACATAATGGAAGAACAGAACATCGAATTCTACAGCATGATAGAATAGCACGCAATAGCCCTGATTTCACCCTGAAAACCAGAAATCAACCCAAATCTATATTAGGGAGACCAGCCAGAGATTTAGTATGGAACCTCTACTGATAGGCTCAGCAAACGTCCTGCTATTGATTTATTTAATCGGGGCACACTACACGAAAGCTAAAAAAGACATGCCAGAAACAGATACCCTTGTTACCCACACACTATCAGAAATAAAAAAAGCGGTTCTCAAATAATTTCTTCTCATTATAAATCTCATCACACACAATAAATATAAAACTACTTCAAGATAAACACTAGTATGTATTATATCACAACATCTCCTCTTGGGCTCTTTGCAGTAGACAGCAATAAAAACGAGGTTGCTCACCTCTATTTCTCAAAAGACCCAAAAGATGCAAAAAAGCAGTACACAGAATCACTAAAACCAGCTTTCTCAAAAGAAGAAAAAGAACTTCTGAAAAACATGAAAAGCAAGGATATAATCTTTGAAATAAAAAAAGACTCAAATGAGCACCAGTTCCCAAACCCTGCAGGAGAATACGTGCGGGCCAGCCTGTTCCGCCTTGCTGCAAAAAACAATTTCTCACCCCCCGAATTCAGCAGCTTCCTCTACGGCTTCAACTTCGAACTCACAAGAGACAAAATGCAGAGCCAATCTGTAAACGACAGGCTCATAATCCAAGCAGTATCAGCCATAGATGACCTTGACAAAACAATAAATGTCATGTGCATGCGCCTTCGCGAATGGTATGGCCTCTATTTCCCTGAAGCCTCAGAAAAGCTCAAAGACAATGAAAAATTCGCAAAATATGTATCAGAAACACTATACAGGACAGATATGGATAACATTAAAATAGAAGAAACCATCGGCTCTGAGATAAAACCAGATGACTTAAAAGAGCACAAGCAATTCGCGCAGGCAATTGGAGCCCTTTTTTCTGAGCGCAAAAACCTCGAAAAATACATCAACAAGAAATGCCAGCAAGTCATTCCCAACATGACAGCAATAATCGGTGCAGAACAGGCATCGCGCATACTGGCCCATGCAGGAAGCACAGAAAAGCTGGCAAAATTCCCATCATCCACTATCCAGATACTGGGCGCAGAAAAAGCCCTCTTCCGCTACCTTCACAATGTAGGCACAAGCCCAAAGCACGGCATAATCTTCAACACAAGCTACATCCAGCGCAGCCCGAAAGATGCGCGCGGAAAAATTGCAAGAATCCTTGCAAGCAAACTATCGATCGCCTCAAAACTAGACCACTACAAAGGCGAATTCATGGGAGGCAAGCTAAAGCAGGATATGGATAAGGCGCTTGAGCAGGCCATGAAAGCAAAGCCGAAAAAAGATAAAAAACAAAATAAATCACCGCAGTTCGCCCAAAAAAATGATAAATTCAAAAACCAGAAAAAGGACAAATTCAAAAAGCGCAAAAAAAAGAAGCACAAACACAGATAGAACGTGATACAAATGCCACAAAAAAATATCTACAGATTCGGGCGCGACTATGCGACCTTAAGCATAGCCCCGAAAAGGAAAGTGTATGATGAAAAGATAATCCGGAGGGGCAAAGATGAATACCGCATATGGGACCCGACAAAGTCAAAGCTCTCAGCAGCCCTGCAAAAAGGCCTGAGAAACACCCCTTTCTTTCGCGGCATGAAAATAGTTTATCTGGGCGCAGCCAACGGCACGACCCCTTCCCACATCTCAGACATAATAGGACAATCAGGCCTCATCTACGCAGTAGAATTCTCATCCCGCTCAATGCGCGACCTCATCTCAGTCTCAAGAGCGCGAAAAAACATCATACCGATGCTTGCAGATGCAAGAATGCCAGACACCTATGCAAACCAGATTGAAAAGGCAGACCTTATATACTGCGACGTAGCCCAGCCAGACCAGACAGAGATACTTATCAGAAACGCAAAGCTTTTGCTGAAGAAAGGCGCATACATCATGATAGCCATAAAAGCGCGAAGCATAAATGTAATAAGAAACCCGAAACATATTTATGCTGAGGAGCGCGAGAAACTAAAAAAAGAGTTTGACATCCTGGAAGAACTCAATCTCCACCCATTGGAAAAAGACCATGCCTTCTTTGTCGCAAAATCAAGATAATCTTACTTCTTCTCAGCAAGCTTAACAATAGCGCCGACAAGATTATCCATCGACTTCCTGTAATCATCCCTGTCTCTTTCTGATTTTTCCAAAAGCTTCTCAGTATTATCACACGTCCTGTTGATAGCATAAACTGCCTTCTCAATATTCTCAGAGATTTTCCCATACTTGTCATCGACTACATCAAATCGCGCAATAGTATCCTTGTGAAAAGAATGAAATGAACTATCCAGTTTGTCGGACATCTGGATTGACTTATTATGAAATTCTCTATTATCATTTCTCAGTTTTTTGGTTTCTTCTGCTCCTTCCCTCGTCATTTCAATAGTTTTATCCTGCTTCCCCGATGTCTCTCTTTGCCCTTCTCTAAGTTTAAATAATCCATCTCTAACATCAAACAATACTTTACCTGCAACATCCATCCTTTCTCCCAATTCATCCTGCCATTCTCCCCTCTTAATCTCAAAGTATTCAAATTCCCCTGTTGGCTCCTCAAACCTCACAACAACCTTTTCAACATCTATTGGCGACTTTTTAATATCAATGAATTCAACGAATTTCTTTAATGCCTCTTCTTCGCCTTCCGCTATAATCTTAACATCATATGGTTTCAGATTTTCAACAAATCCAACAAGTTTTAGTTTTCGGGCTATTTTCTCAACTATATCTCTGTAGCCGACTCTCTGGACTTCTCCTTTTACAATAACTGTTACTCTTTTCATAATTACCAACTATTCAAACACATCTTTATAAATTTTCAACCTTTGTTTTCAGATATAGCTGCTTCATCACACAGACATATTCGCAACACCTACAAGCGGCGCAAACACCATCATGACAATAGCCAGGATCACAAGATAACTTATGGTTCCTGCCAGCACAAACTTCCAGATAGTATCAGCCTCTTTAACTTCATCAACCCCGGTCTCGATTCTCGTCACAAACATTGCAAGAAGCACAAGAATCTCAACAACATAGATGCCTACCACAATCTGCAAAAGCTCTGCAGGCATGGATTCTTTAAAATTGATAATAGACATGGGGCTCATACCCATACCGCCAGCTTCAGCCGGCATGTTTGCGCTTATTGATGCAAAAGTGTTGGAAAGCCCGGCAAGCATTTTAATGATCAGGTCAGAAACAGCAATAACAACACCGGATATCGCAGGCACAAGCACGTATGCCTGGAACTTCATCGAAGACACAGTAGAAGAAAGCAGGTTATTAATATTCTCCTGCGTAGTCCTCATATTGCGAAGATACGTTGCAATCGTAAGCATAGTCACAGCTGCATACTTGCTGCCCCGTTCCAGTGTGCCACTAACTGACCTCATAATAGTCCTGATCAAAGCCGACGGATACTCATTAAGAGCACCGTACTTCTCATCGAAAAGCGAGTCTTTAAAGCTCATGCTCAGGCGGTTCATATTCTTTAAGCTTATCTCAAAAAGCTTTGAAATAGAAAGGTCCTGCGTATCTTCTACAACTTTCTCAAGGGCAAACTCTATTGGTATACCTGAGCTTAGCCTGTTGCCAAGTGCAAACAGGGATTCCTCAAATTCTTCTTCAACAGCTGCAACCCTGTCCCTGATATCAAGTGCCTTATAGCACTTGCCTTTATAATACACAATAAAAATCACTGCAAAGCCGATAATAACAAGAAGGCTCATCATCATGGTTCCTATGCTATGCACAAGCGTTTCACCGTCCTCATCGCATTCAGCAAATGTCTCATTTGGTGCGCAACTCTCAAACATATTGGTCGCAACAAGGAACTTAAAGCCAGGCACGAGAAAAATCAGCCCCGCGATAATCGCAAACAAAAGAATAATCCTCTTCATGTTAAGCACATTTTTTATAGAGAATTTAGGATTTAACTCAGCAGACTTTTTAGGTACAATATCCAGTCCTGAATGTGTTGACGGCCGCGTTTCCAGGATATGCCTGATAAAGAAATAAACAAGAAGAGGCAGGAATATATCATACCCCAGAAAGAGGTACAGGGGAATATTCTTAAAATCCGAGGCAAGAAATATAGAAACAAGCGGGAACACAATCATACCCATAACAGGCAGCATAATACCCAATCCGTGCAGCACCATGACAGGGGTCTCGAGATTTCTCGCATACATCTTCATCTTGCTATCCATGCCGTCAAGCACCACCCCGATAGCCTTGTCAAGCATTGCTTCCCTTCTTTTTTCATTAGATTCAAGCATGGACCCCCTGATAAGATGCATGGATTCGATAAATTCCTTATTATAATTCTTCCACCCTTTAAGGTACTCCATCAGCGAATCCTCAATAGAATTATGAATCCCGACCTCCACTTTCCAGAAGACCCTCTTCAGGTCCCACCTCAATTTACCCGTGACGTTTTCAGCAGCAAAACGGACTGCATTTTCAAGATTGGGCACAGACCTGAGAAATACAACGATATAAAGAAGTGCAGTAATCAGCTCGCGCCCTTCTTTCATCCTGACTGTATTTGCATGGCTGAATGGATAAGTGAGCATAAGATAAGCCACAATGAGCGGCACAAAAAGTATGAGAATCAATTTAAAAAGAAGTGTCCCATACGGCAGAAAGAATGTAAGCAAAATCAGGATAAAAGAAAGTATAGCAGCAATAATACATCCACCGGTAACATCCTGTGGTGTGGTGTGCATGGCGCTGAAGTTAATGGCAGCATCCATCTTTTTCTTTGTGTCGTCATCAGGAGACGGCCTTATTATTTTCCCGGAATAATAGCAGAATTTTTCAAAAATAGTCTGCGGCTCTTTTATAAATCTCTCCTCATCCTGGAACAATAGGTACTCGCGCGACTCAGGATAATAACGTTTTCTTCCGCCTTTCTTTTCCGGTTCAATATCAGGTATCCTGTAATCTACGTCTCTTTCCTTTTTTTTCTCATCCATGATTCTTTTGATTAGGTCTGCGCGCTCCTGTTTTATAAGTTCCTCCTCAGTCAGTTTCTTCTTCTTTTCAAACAAGCCCATATGACCCAACTACACTTATTTCTCAGTCTAAATACTGCAAAATACAATCCTATAGAAATATAGTGCATATCTAGTACTTAAAATTTTCAGGAAGGATATCTTCCAACTTTTTCTTTAATCTCGTTTTTGGTCCACTCGTTCCATCTGGCAAAAATTCTCTGCGAGTCAAGGCTGCCGTATTCATCTTTCACTTTTTCGGAAATAACATGGAACTGGTCATTTGCTTCTGTAGTGAATTCAGCTTCAAGAATACTAAAATTCTCCATCTTTTTTGCATACCCGACAAGAGTCTCCTTCACCTTCGCCCTCAGCTGGATATTATCCCATATTGCCTCCCAGTTATCTCTCCATTCCTTTACGCGGTTCGCTATTTCGTTCAGGATGTAGCTTTCCCCGTTAAGAAATGTCTCTGTAGGCTCTAAAATATCTGTCTTTGAATTATACACCATAAGCGGCACAAATGCCTTCTCCTTTTGCGGGTCCTCATCCCATTCTTTTGTAATCTCGGTTATGCTGATCATCCTCCGGAACGTATGAAGCCCGTCTGCCGAGCGCAGCCTGTTATTCATAATAATAACATCCGTTGCCTTAAAACTTGTGGGCGGCACTCCAAGGTCATTAACAACCCTGTCAAATACACCGTAAGGTGAGTCGCCGTGTATTGTGCCTGCAACAACGTTTGCAAGAGCCCCGATTCTCATGGCTTCATACAGAGCTTTCGCTTCAAGTGACCTTACTTCGCCGATTATCAGGCATGAATCACCCAACCTAAGCGACGTCCTGATAGCCTCGTCAGTCGGCACTTCAATCTCCACATGCGTAATAACCGACCTCGACTTCAGCCTGACAATATTATATCCCATATCACTTAAAGCATCCACAGGCAGCTCAAGAGTATCCTCAACAGTGATGATCCTGTACCTTTTCATTATCTCAGTTAGAGTAGCTCCAAGCATACTGGTCTTGCCGCTCGACCTTGTGCCTGCAAAAAGCATTGTCCTTGCCCCGTCCACTATGAAACTCAAAAGCCCTGCGCTAAGCGGAGTCATCATGTTGGCATTCATCATAAGCTGGTATGTCCACGGCTTATCCCTGTGCCTCCTGAGAGCCAGGGCAAGCCCGTCCGGGCTCAGCGTCCTTGTGATAGCAGCGACCCGCACTCTCCCGCTGGGCAGCTCGATTTCAGTATCAAGAACAGGGTTTGCCTCATCCAGGGGCCTTCCTGATGCAATCCTGAATCTTGTCGACCATGCATCAGCATCCTCCTGCGTGGGAATGATATTCGTATCGCACTCCTCATGGCGCCCGTGAAAAAGAAAAAAGGGCATCTGCCCCACAGGCGCATTCAAAAACAGGTCCTGCACATTCTCATCAGCAAGAATCACCTCAAGCATCCCAAACCCGGCAGTATACCTCGTAAGAATTTCTGCAAGCTCATCAACCTTCTTTGGCGAAAGGGTAATCTTCATAGTATCAGAAATATCAGTGATCATATCCCTCCCGATATTGTAGAATATCTCCCTTGTCCGCTCAGGCTCAGTAAACTCAGACCTGTTCGGTTTGTGCGCCGCCATATACCTTCTTGCAGTATCTAAAATAGAATACTCAGTCTCACCGAGATTGAACTCAGGCGGGGTAAGGTGATACCTCACATTCACCCGCCCGGGAATTCTCAGGCACTGCACCTCTGTCTTGTCGACAAAATACCTGTCTATCTGCACGGCTCCCATAGGTATAACAGTCATATATTTCGTAAGCATGAAATTTGGCTTGATTGTCGGATGAAACAATTCCCTGTAAATCTCCCTTGACCCGATATGATACCCGACAAGCCTGTCCTTTACCTTCTGTATCATCTCAGTCTTGTCAAGAACACCTTTGACAAGCAGGAGCTTATGAGCAATATAGTCATTATAACACTCAGCGCAGTTCGGGTAACTGTCTCTTGACTTCTGCTTAAGATATTTAATCTCTCTTACCAGCCTCACATAAGCACCGATGGGGTCCCTTTTCAGGTGATACCCGACAATATTCTGTATAAACCCGACCCTCTCAGCAACACACCTCTCGCAGTTATTGGGTCCCTTATCAACCATAAAAAGCTTCTTGGTTCTTGCAAGACTTTTTATTGCACCTGCCATATCCTTAAGCATTCTTGTCTGGAAATAGTCGTACTCATACTCCCTGTTAGAAGAAAGAACAACATTTGCAACCGCGCCAGCCTCAATCAGTTTATCAATTGTTCTTGACATGCAGGTTTCAAAATCCTCTATACTTGACCCGTAAAAACAGCCCCTGCAGTTAACCTTTATTCTCTTCTGCTCGCGTTCATACTCATAGTCGCAGACCATAGAAAATCTATGGTCAAACATATATAAATAGGATTCGCCTACAAATAATACATGCTGAACCCGTTCAAAAAAAAGGAGAATTTGCAGTATAACAATATAACAACCAATCCGCGGCTTGTGAGTGCAGACTACAAAACATACAGGAAAGACGAAAAATTAAGGATTGAGTCAACTTTCTTTGAAAAGATGTGCTTCTTATCCGGAAAGATTATCCAGTTAAAATTCGGCAAAAAGATGCAGGACAATCTGGAAAAAAACATCCGTGTCGGAAGGCTGTCCGTAAAACCCGAGGATGTAGGTGCTCTTCTGCTTGTATCCCTTGGCCTTCTTGCATTAATACTCCTGCCCCTGTCCTTATTCTATTTAGATGGCTCAATGCGGTTTGGCATATGGATTCTCCCGGTTGCGTGGTCATACTATGTTCTCACGTATCCTGCTTTCAGGGCGCAGGTTATAAAAATCCAAGCAGCAGATGAAAGCCTGAAAGTTGTTCTTTATATGGCAATGTACCTTGAGTTAAACCCCAACCTCGAAAATGCAGTCAAATTTGCAGCAGAGCACATCGAAGGCCCGCTTGAAAATGACCTTTCAAAAATGCTGTGGGACCTCGAATTCGGAGTATATACAGACGTCCGCCAGGCTCTCGGCCACTACATGCAGCTATGGCTTGACTGGAACGTTGAGTTCGTAAAATCCCTGGAGCTTTTGATAGATTCCCTATCCCGCGCAGGCGATGACCGCAAAAAACTGCTGGACAAATCCCTTACCTACATCCTTGACAATTCTTATGCCAACATGAGAGATTATTCACGCGCCCTTGAAAATCCCATAAAAATAATACAGGCAATGGGCATACTTCTCCCGCTGATGGGCCTGATAATGCTGCCTATGGTATCTATATTTTTGAGCGGCGAGAGCCAGATAGCAGACCCGATGTTTATTGGTGTGGGCTATACAATAATGCTTCCGATGATTCTCTTCTTTTTGATGAGGCGCATACTCATGAGAAGGCCCGGTGCTTTTGCGTTCCCTTCGCTTAAAAACGCGCGCAACCTGCCCCCTGACAATGTCTTCCCGATAAATATCGGCAAAAAGCATATCTATCTTCACCTGAAAACAACAGCCATACTGGTAGCTATCATATTCATGATTCCCGGCTTAATGCAGCTATACGACTATAACGAGCGCGTCCAGTATATAGACAGTATTTGCCACTCGGAGAAAATGTGCTTCGAGACTGAATGGAGTATATTCATGGGAGAGCAGTATGACCCGAAAGTTGTCTTTAACAATATGGTGCAGGTAATGACAATAATGTGGGGCATCGCTCTTGGCATAATAATATTCTGCTACGGCAGGAGCGCAAAAAAGCAAAAACTGCGCCAAGAAATTACAGAAATAGAGCGCGACCTGTTTATAGGCCTTACAGAACTCGAAAATTCTTTAAGCCGCGGCACCCCGATAGAGCGCAGCGTCTATCATGTTCTTGGAGAATACGAGCGCATGCGAATGAAGGAATCGCCGCTCTTCAGGTTCTTCATGGACATATTAAACAATATGCAAAAAATCGGGGACACTTTCGCAAACGCGGTTTTTGACAAAAATCACGGCTCAATAATAAAATACCCGTCAATACTTCTTCGCAATGTAATGAAGATGATAGTGGATGCGATACCCCGGGGGAGCGAAGTCATCACCCAGAACATCTCGATTATCACGCGCTACATAGTAAACACCCGCAAAGTCGAAGAGCTTATAAAGGATCTGCTGGAACAGGTCGCAAGCGCCATGAAAGTAATGGCATCATTCATAGCTCCCCTGATATCTGCAGTATGCGTCGCAATGGCAGCCCTGATAGTCCAGATGCTGCAGAAAATTTCAGAGAAACTGGAGGAGCTTGATGATAATATGAGCATGGGCGAAGGAGGCATGTCAGAGACACTAAACATGGTAAACATGAAAAATGTCATGCCGCCAACAATACTGCTGCTCATTGTCGGCATATATCTTATCGAGCTCGTGGTTCTGCTCTCGTACTTTGCAAACGGCATAGAGCACGGTTTCGACCAGATCAACCGCGACATGCTGACTGTTAAAAACATGGCGATTGCAATGCTGCTGTTTTCAGGCCTCGTACTCCTAAGCCTGGGATTGTTCGGCTCATTTATATACACACTTGATTAAAATGTGGTGCTTCATGAAAGGCTTCAAAAACGTGCAGGAAGCGATATTCACAATATCCGTCGTATTGATAGTGGCAGTCTCGGTAGTAATGACTCATGTATATCTCCAGGGCATACAGATACCGGACAAATTCGAGAACCATATTGCAGGTGACACAAAAGAGATATCGTCCTGGTTTGCGAAATATGCAATTACATGCTATCGCGGGCACAAATCATTGGAGCCAGTAAGAGAAGACTGCTATGTGCTTCACATCAAAACAAAGGAGACTCTGACAAAAGAACATGTCTTAGATAAAATCCCGCAAAACCTGATACCTCATGAGTACATAGAATTTTCAGGCAAGGGAAGATACCTTGCCAAAGAAAATACAAATACCACATTCAAAATAACATATGATGGATTTAAAAACAAGCTGGAAATAACAAAAATCGCCTGAAATCCCATATCCTAACCGGAGCAAACTCCAGGGCATTACGCGGATTTCCGAGACGGCGATTTTTAGTCTTCCCGAGTGAATTAATATTCGCAGCAAGCTGCGAGGCATTATACCCCCTCGGGAATAAAAAAATAGATGATGCCTTATGAAAAAAGGAATATCTCCGCAAAAAATAGCGTATCTCATATTTGCGTTAATAGGTGCACTGATAATGCTTGCAGTCTACCTAAACTATTACACCCAGCCCACAGGCGGCATTTTCTGCGCAGTATACAGCAACGTCTATAAGATACTTCCGCAGGGAGATGAACTGCCTCCACTTCCAAGAGCGTGCATCCAAAACCGGGTTGCGCCCATTGATTCAGCGCACATAAATTTCAGAGAAAAGTCTGCTGTAGAGGACCGTCTTGTAGAATATATCGTAAGCTGCTACCAGAACAATAAAGCTTATGCCAATCTCACGATGCCTTGCTACCAGGTGAAAATATCATCGCTTGTGGGGGAAATATCTGAAACAGATATAACAGACAACATGGAAGCCAGCGGGTTCATCTGTAATGCGCTTGAAAACTCAAAAGTGATAGACGCTGAAGGCGAAATGAGATATTATTCATCAATTGGAGGGAAATCCTGCGGCACAAAAGACCAGATCATCTGGCTTGTACATCAAAATACAATTAAAAAAGGAGACATAGTTGAAATAAAATACATAAACCGCACAGTTAAAGTGATTACCTGAGAGTTGCGAATAAACAGACACAAATCTTTATATACAACATATACTAAATAAAGGAGTAAATGTAAAAGGTGCAGTTTATTTTACTAAAAAACAAAAATAAAAGAAAAGGGCAGATGTCCCTGGAAATGATAATCGGCCTAATAATACTTCTTGTGGTTGCAGCAGTTGTCATCAAGATATTCATGGACAAGATGAATCTCAGCGATCCTCCCGGAACTGAAGGCATTGAATTGAATCAGTATCGCCTGGCATGTAGTTCACTATGCCAAAGGTATATAGACAGCGACTTTGTTCCTGCGGAAGCATTACATTATTGTGAGAAATACTATCCAATAGACCTTAATAAAAACGGTAAGACCCGCGGCGAGGTAGGCAAAGTAAGTGCCTATGGCGTATCTGAAGACAGAGTATATTGTTTTACGTTAATAGAATGTAACTGGGGCCCTAGTAGAAACAGCCGCCTGACTCCGAAAAAATGCAAGGAGATGATGTGTGATGTATATACTGAGCGTCATGCGAGCAATGAAACAGCAGCGGCGCTGATTGAGAGCAGGATCCCTTTCGGAGAATCAACTGATCCCTATCAGGATGAGTTGATTATCGTGGATATTAACGGCGATCCAATATTGGACGCAGGCGGTTTTGAGCAGACAGAAGCAGTTTGGTGGGTAAACTCTTTTACGAATATCCACTGCCGTGGATAAACAGTTAACATTCTAAAATTTAACATTTTCTCTTAGTGAGTTGATACTTTCCCTGTTAGAAATATTATCGAGCCTGACTCCGCGCGACTGGAGCCATTCCCTTGTCCTGCCAAGAATCACAACATCCTTTCTCTTCAACTCATCAACGCTTTTCGCGCCACAAAGGAACATACAGGACCTCATCTCATCAATAATCCTCAAAAGAACAGCAACAACATCCTTATGCGACTTTGCAGCTGCTTTCAGTAGCGGGAGAGCAATGCCGGCATAATCAGCTCCAAGAGCAATTGCCTTTGTTGCATCAATACCGCTTCTTATGCCCCCGGACGCGATAATCGGTATCTTCACAGCACTCCTGCACTCGACAACAGAGCACGCTGTTGGTATGCCCCAGTTTCTGAACATTTCTCCCTGCCCTTTTTTATCGCGATAATATTCAATCATAGCAAACGACGTGCCTCCAAGCCCGCCGATGTCTATCATCGATGCACCTGAT
>JAUVEK010000012.1 GCA_030594795.1 Candidatus Nanohalarchaeota archaeon
GGCAAACTCAAAGGAGACTTTGCTACAGCAGCAGAGATAAAAAATATAAAAGAATCATTAGCAGCGCTGTCGCAAATTAAAGATAAATTGCGCGAAATAGAAGATTTGGAACTGATAACAAAGCTAGAGGCAATACAGACCCAGGATGATGTGCACAATCTTACAGATGGCATAGGATCCCTGAAGACAAAAGTTGATTTGCTTTCAGGCGCCATAAAGCTGATCAGCACAAAGATTACAGAAACCCCAAAGCTTGCTGGCCCGGACACAACAGATGGTGCTGCAAATATTGAAAAGATGACATTGTCACTAAAGTCAGATGTTGATTCACTCAAAAAAAGACTTGATAGCGGGACATCCGGGAGCCCAAAAGCCGGTCCAGCAGATAGTGCCTGTCACGCAGAGATTGACGTGCTCAAAAAAGAAGTCACATCACTTAAGGCTGCAGTTGACAAAGCCGAAAACCTTGAGAAACACATTTATGATCTCGACAAAAAATTAGCCGGTGCCCAGTTGCCAAAAGAGTCTTTGAACAAATTAAGCAGCGAAAATGCATCCGGAGATTATCTGAAATATGTCCCGGTAATAAAAGAAAACATCTCGAAATTATACAAAGTATACAACAGGACAGAAAAAAGAGTAAATGATATCGAGAACAATATTAATGAAATCAAAGCATTGAAAAAGAATCCTGCAGCGCCAGTGCCGCCCGCTTTGAATGAGGCAGTAAAAAAAACAGTTGACTATGAACTAAAAGAAGTTCTTGAGAACATCAACACAATAACTGCAGACATCAGATCGCAGATTGCAGGCGAGATAGGGAAGCAGAACACTTTGATAGATACACTCAAAAAAGACTATGAAACCAGGATACATTCATTGGAATCAGAAATTGCCGGTGCTCAAAAGAAAAAGGCAAGTGCAAAATCATATAATTATGAGGAGTTCGCTGAGTTCAGGGCAAGAATGTTGAATGAAATAAATCAGCTAAGAAAAGATACAAAAGAGTTCGAGAAGAGAATATCCTCTGGTGAACTTGAAAACATTGTAGACAATAAGCTCACTCCCCATGTCTCTAATCAGGACAACATTGCAAAATCCCTGACATTATTGAACAGGAAAGTTGAGCAGAAGCACTTGGAGGTCAGTAAGAACACACACGAAAAAATTAACACCTCAGTTAAGTCAGTAATGGAGAGGATTTCGCAAATCGAAAACGATATAACTCTGCTTAAAGACATGAAAGTGGACCTCGTAGACGACATTACAACAATATTGGACCACTCAGGGAAAGAAAAAGCAGACGCGAATATAAGCACCAAAAAGCTTGAGGAAAAGTATGATGACAAGCTCAAAGAGCTTGCAGAAAAAATAGACGCAATCCAACATGAAAGCAGCGCATCCAAGGATGCTGAAATACAGGATACAAAAGCACTGGCAAAAGGGATCCGCTCGATACAGTATGAAAACGAAATTTTAAAGCAGGAACTTGAGAAAATAAAAAGTTTATATTTTGAAATGTTGCAGCAGAAAGAAGAGATACCTGTGATAATCGAATAATTCTTAATTACTGGCTCCAGTATATGAAATCAAGCTCTTTCTGCGGATTTTTCGGAAGAATAGTCGGGTCTATAAATGTTGCAATACCAGGCCCGCTGTATTTGCCGTAAGTTGTATTCCCTTCCATGCGATCAAAAAACGTTGGACCATACTCATGCTCTATGAAACAGGTAGTTCCCAGTTCTGTTATAATATTATTTATCCATTCGTCAGTCTCATCACTCATTGCTGCAATGTACGAATTATCTGTATTGGAATATGCATCATTTGTATCAATTATTTTTGGAATTGTAACACCAGCAAGGTCATCAGACGTTTCAGATATTACGCCCTTGAATCCATTTATATCAGACACACTGTAGTTTGAGATGTTATATGTAACCAGAATTTTTTCCGCTCTCAGGGAAGCAGACAACGAACCAATCCCGCTGGAATCAGCTGATTTAAACACTTTGCCGACAGTCCAGTTGGTTGCATTCGTCTTTGATACAAGCGCCTTCCCGTATGTTCCGGTTAAGTTGCATGGAATTATTGCCGTACTGAATACCAGATTGCTTCTGACAGTATTTAGGGGATCTTCAAATGAATTATAGTCTACAGTCACCTCTTGTATTGTATTCTTTTTCACACGGATTCTGGAGATCGGGTCATAAATATCCAGTTCATAAACAGTAATAAGTTCTATATCATATACGTCTACCTGCCTGATAGTGTGGTTTTTAAGAGATATTGTGCTACTTATCCCCATTTTATTTAGGATGTTGTGTATTGATACAGTCCAGTCATTAATTGTAGTGTTTTCCATTAACTGTAGCAGTGTTCCATTATATTCTCCTGTAGTGCTGACCTCGAATATAGTGGATTCAGTATTATTGATAAACGTCCCGTTGGTCACTGCAAAATCAATCAGGCTTAAGATTGCTCTTTTGGTTGCAATGTATGAACTTCTTGATAAGTCATCATTTATATCATTTAAAGTATTCTGCAACAGGCTACTTCTGATTTTCGAGGATATTTCAAGGCTGTTTTGAGACACAGAGTGTATGTTTATCAGCGTAGTCAACGATAGCATTATTATCAATGCGAACAGTGTATATGTAAATCCTTTTGGCATTTTATTACTTCCATATTTCCAGTTTTAGAATTGCAGGCCCCCACATCCATGGTATGTCAGTTACCTTTATTATCCGTATGTCTATATTTGTCTGGTCAAGTGCTATGTCGATCCTGTTGTCGCCTGTAACATCAAGTTGCTGCAATAATAATATTGCCGCACAATCTATCGAGTCATCGTGATCATAGAATATTTGTGCACTCGAAAACTCACAGTTCTTTGTGTCATTATAGTTAGTAGGTATCTTTATCGTGGCATTCTTGCCATTGTATTGCTCTACATTCCATTCGCATCCATCTGCTTTCGGGGATATTTGGCTGTAGCTTGCAGTCCCTTTGATTTTGAGTGTGTATATTACTTTGGTGTGAGGTGACCCGCCAGTGAAATATGTCTCATTAATACCTGTATCTATTTGTACATAATTCGTCTGGTTTTGTCCAATCAGGGCAGGTGGCATGAAGATGATATATGGGTCCCCTAATTTAGTGAATCTTTCCTGGTATGTGCTCAGGTTGTACACATTTATCCAGCCAGATGTTTCATTCTTCATGTTTAGTATGCTTGTCCAGAATTCCGATGAATACGATGTAGCTTTTGCATCAACCACTCCAACCGAGGGCGGAATCCAGTATGATCCATTCTTCGGGCTCTCTACACTCAGATTACCGGATGTCTCGCCAAAGGTGAGGCTGTCAAATGTAAGTGAGATCTCGCCATAGTCTAAGTTCGCTGACGGAGTATAATTGTATTCAATATACGAATCAGGATAAAGTGTTGTGGATGTATACGTTCCACTGATATTCGCCCTCTGGGTATTGAAACTTATCATTGCACCTGCAACATCCTTATATATCTGTTTTAGTTCTTCTGCATCACCGCTCGCGCGAAACATGCCGCGCCCGCAGTCAGCAATACCCTGTAGTGTTGCATTATCTGCGCCACTGCCAAAGCCAACAGCATGAGATATTATCCCATAATTTTCATAAGCATCGCATGCAAAATCTATTGCCTGCTGTTTTGCGCCCCCTGCTGGACAAGCACCATAACAGACATCTGCTTCCCCATCGCTCATGACAAGCATTGCCTTGTTTCTTGAATCGTTAACAGCTTCAAGTTTTAGGTCGAATCGTACAACACTATCGCTATTATATAATTTGGCAGCAACAGTATTGTTGCCCTGCTTAAAGTATGACCTGTCAATAAGTTCTATGCGGTTCCAGTGCTTAGCGCCGTGACTGGGTCCTGGATCTGCATCGATAAGCTGACCATTCAGGTATATGTCCGCCAGATCGTCTGAGACAACTTTCAGAATACCCCTGCCAACTTCACCCATACTATCTATTGTGAAATTTTTTCTGAAATAGTATCTGCTCGTCCCGTTTCTTATCTCCAAAAATATATTATCAAACCTGAAAATGCCCCAATCATTGCCGTTATTTGCACTTAATTTTCCACCGACGTCAAGATAATATGTACCAGGTCCCGTAATCAATCTCGTTATATCTTGCGTTGTCGATGTTAAAGATATACTATCACTCGGATCATCTCTAAAATCTATTTCAGGGGTCGTATCGCCTCCTTCACTAGATTGTTCTGTTCCAAGATATGTTGTTGTGGTAGAGTTTGACCATTTTGCTTTTATCCATACTTCGTCAACTGCATTGAATATGCCTAGACTGCCATCCCATTCATACTTGAATGATAATCTTGCCATACCATTGTTGTAGAGTATGTCATAAAGTTCTTGAGTTATATTTATTTGAATGCCATATGCTCCAGAGCAGTCATTATTGTCACACCTATTTTTTTCAGGAGCACCAGTACCTGTATCAAACTCCAACATACTATTAACGACATCTTTATAATCGATATCATCATCATAATCATATGGCCCAATGCCATTTGAATCATTTTCTTTATCCCATCCATCATTGCCGTTATTCCAGCCAAATGTGTTGCCTGTTGAATTATATCCTGTCTCGAAGCTAACGGGGATTGTGCTTCGGTTGTCGTCCCAGAGATCCGCATAAGCGATGATTCCTCCACTACCTCCGGTGGCAAGTGTGGTCGCCATAGGTATCGAGCCAACACCTGCACCGAAAACAGAATCATTTGTCTTCCATTCAGATTCGATAGCATAGTTGGATTCATACCATTTATTACCGTAGCTGTCGTCGGGAGGTGCAGCGTCCATGTAACTGTCATTATAGTACCATACAGTTCCATTATCCACGATTGTTGTCACATTGAGTGTTGCTTTGAGTATATCAATTGAGCTTTTTATGCCGCATGAAATACATGTTGTTCCCCCGTCATCCTTATATGAGTCAACCAGATTCTTTAACGTAGCATTATCATCTGTGAGATAAACCATGTCCCGAGTCGCAGTACTGTAGTTTACAAGCCCCACTCTTTGCCCTTCGGTCTCCAAGATTGTGTCTACAAACTCTTTGTCAGACTCTATTGCAACATTTATTCTATCTCGGTCACAGGGAGATGGTGCGTTACAGTCACATGGTCCTGCAACCGAATTGACATCACATGTAGCCATACTTCCAGAAACATCTGTTATAAGGACTACATCGCTTCCTGTGTCATAACCCGTCACGTTTTTTATGCCAAGGCGAATTGGGATTGTACTTTCACCCATTGCTCCGTAACTAAGCATTGACGAAAGTACTGTATTATTTATGTCAACATATTCTGTCTCATTCGTAAGCATATCATACACTTTTGTCTTTCCAATGTACAAATATGTCGTATATGGATTATTGAGATGCAGATGAACATGCATTGAATTAAGAGCCCCGGGCACATAAAATGACGAATACAGGTTTATGAAACCATTGATGCCTGGAAAGTCGTATCTTTCAGATACATTGCCGTTTTGTAGGTTTATCATGGTTGTGTCCATCTGCGAGGTATTATATTCAATTTTAATATAGCCCCCGCCAATATAACTATTTTGCATATCAGTGAAATTTATCTGGATTGTATTTTCGTTTGCATTAAATAATGAATAATATGTTGAATTCATTGTCCAGTTGTTTGAATACATTGCAGTTGCAGAACCCATCGCATATGTTCCAGCATAATTGCCATTTACACTCATAGTGAAATTGCTCCCGGCATCCATTTCAATATAGACATTGATTACGCTGCCGATTACCTCCGGAAGTGCAAATGTTTTTGTGATATTTCCCTCGCCTACAAAGCCACCGAAATATATGAATTTTGCCGTATCTTTCGAGAGTATGTTGCTTATCGATATCCTTGTCGACGTCCCTTTAGAGGGCATGCCTTCATGAATCCCGGATATCATGCGCCTTGATGCAGAAAGCACGCTGTACTCTCCTTTTGGATCTGAGTATATCTCCTGATCATTAATAAATAAGCCATAGCTATAACCTGCTGGAATTAATTCACCAACGTATATCTGTGTAAGTTGTTTGGCATAGTTCATTGAATCAGCCGAGTTCTCAGCCCATAACTCCCCGATGACATACACCAGGTCTTTGTCAAGATCGCCTGTGCTTACGTTTGTGTCAGATATTATGTTGTTTCTAAGTGTTTCGTTTACATGACCAAATTCAATGTTTGATATTATTTTTATAGAATCTACAGATAGGGTGTTCGCCTGTTCAGATAAATATCGCTCAGACAATCTTGGTGCGCCTTGTGAGAATACGATACCCGTAGCAATGAGTAGTAGTGATATTGCCATCAAACCATCCATTGTAAATATCAATCCTTTTTTCTGCTTCATCTTTATCATTGTCCTTATTTATATATGTAAAATGTCATTATGCCTCTCTGAATGTCCTGACCGTTCCTCACCAGTATGAATCGTTTTACAGGTACAATGTTTTCAGCTTGTGCCGTTTCATTACTGCCAAACGCAAGTTCAATGCCGTCCATATCCATGCCATCTATTGGGTCCCCACTGTCGTCACTGCCGTCAGGCAAATAGTATATCTTTCCGCTGCCATAATACCACAGGCACACCACGCACTTCCCGGCAGTTCCGTCGCTTTCAACAATTACTTTGTCGACATCGGATATATTATATCTGAATCTATGCGATTCAAAAGTTATGGTTTCGCCAACATCCTTTCCGACAAGTAATATGTCTTTTTTAATTATGGTTCCTGTCCTGTCTGAGGCGTCAGCCACACCTCCGTCAGGTATTCCTGGGAAGTGTTTTATCATCTGGGCGTCTTTTTTGTCTTTTATGTCTATGAATGTTCCGCCGCTGTCTACGAAATTTTTCAATGCTGCTTTATCTGCTGCATCTATGTCAAAGGAGTTTTCAGCTTCGATTATTACGGTATCGTAGCTTGATAGATTGGACATCAGCATTGTGAACAGGCCTCTTTCGTTTGGCGGGGTTGCATCACTGGAATTGTACAATGTTCTCGCATTGTGCGAAGGTGTACCCGGTCCTGCCCAGTAGTAGTCCCACTCGTCATAGTAGTTTTCCAATAGTTGTTTGATTATGTTGTCGTTATTGTCTCTTGCAAAAACAGCTGCAGTGCCTGTTATTGCACCACTGACCTTTAATGATTTGCCATCCGGGTCTGTTATGTTTACAAAGAATTCATATGAGCCAAGACCGAGATATCTCTTCAAGTCATTGTATTCAAGCATCTTAAAGCTGATTATTTTGTCAGTATCCAGTATGTCTGTATTGTTCTCCTTCAGGCCCACCATCATGACATTTGTTGTGTTCCAGTTCTGCGGGACTCCCGGGGTATTCAGGAGTATGTCTGAAACATAAAGTGCCTTGTTCTGCATTTGTTCTGTGTCATAGTATCGTATTGATTTTTCGCATGACGTGTTCCATAGCATAATACCCAAACCTAGTATTACTGAAAATATTGTTATGCTCATTATGAAATCAGGACTTAATACCTGTGATTTTCTGCTTTTACAGATTAGCATATATCAAACCTTCCCTGTTCTCTATATAATTGTCACCTGGCTGAATTGTTCCTGTTATGTTTGGTGTGACAATTTTAGTTGTGTATGTCTCTGTCGAATTTACTATTACGAGATTATCAGTTACTATCACACTGTATGTTCCCCCGACAATTGTGTCCGGAAGTGTAAAGTTTTTTGAGTAGCCGTCACCTATGCTTGTTGCGATGTCTATCTCATATCCAATCCATTCTGAAATTTTCATGGATTCCATGTTCCTTTTTTCTTTGATTGCACTGAAATTACTCTGGAGAATTACCAGGTAGATTGCTGAAAACACAAGCAGTGAATATGAAACTAACATAAGTAACTCAATGCCTGATTGACCTTTAGCTTTAACATTAGAATTCCTAGTCCTAAGAATCAAATTTATCCTTGTAGTAATTGTACTATTCATACCTTTTGAATTCATACATCCAGAATTCATACACTTCATACATCTTCTTTAGCTCACGTCGTATAAATAGATTTTGTGTCATTATACTGCGGTTCCCTCTTACTCTATTTCTCAGCACGATTATTCAATTTATGACTTCCCAAAGCATCCAAGTGCTCCCGGATGATAAACATATAATATTTTTGCAAGATAAGGTAAGTAGTTCACAGAATATTACAGGCAGTGAGGTGTCCTTATGATACGTGAAAAATACACAAATGAAATCAAAATCGGCGAAGAAGTGAAAATCGCAGGCTGGGTCCATGACATTCGCGATCTAGGCAAACTGATTTTTGTAACAGTCCGTGACCGCGAAGGCATTGTCCAGGTGACTGCAAAAGGCGGGGTAACTGACGACAAATTAATGAAGAAAATAAAGGCTCTTTCAAAAGAGTGGATTATCTCTGTTACAGGGAAAGCAGAAAAAAACGACAGAGCCCCAAACAGCTTCGAAATCAAGCCAAAAAGCATGGAAATCATCTCAGAATCTGACACCCCCCTCCCTATTGAAGTAACAGGAAGAATAGAAAGCAACCCTGACAAGAGGATTGACTGGCGCTTCCTTGACATGAGGCGGCGCGAATCACTGGCTGTTTTCAGGCTCCAATCAGAGATTGCAAGAGCCATGAGTGAGTTCATGGAAAAAGAAGGATTCATCAGGATATTTTCATCCCGCCTGACAGGCGCAGCAACCGAGGGCGGCACAGAATACTTCCCCATCCTCTATTTCAACAAGGAAGCATTTCTCGCGCAAAGCCCGCAGCTTTCCAAGGAATCCGTGCTTGCATCAGGCATAGACAAAGTATGGGAAATCGGCATGGTATACCGCGCAGAGCCGCATCACACCACAAGGCACTTGTGCGAATACGTATCATTTGACTTTGAGATGGTAACCGACAAACTCTCAGACATTCTCGATATCGAGGAAAGCCTCATCCGTCACATATTTGAGAAACTAAAAGAACGATGCAAAAACATACTGGATGATTACAAGGCAGACCTGGCCTTTCCAAAAAACATACCCCGCCTGACCCTGGATGAAGCAAATAAGATACTGAAAAAACAGGGCATTGAAACAGAACCCTGCGACCTCACACCCGAAGGAGAAAGAGGCATCTGCAAATATTGCGAAAAAAAATACAACTCCTCATTCGTATTTATCACAGGGTACCCGTTTGAGAAAAAGCCATTCTACATAATGAAAGACGGGAAAAAAGGCTCATTTGGCTTCGACCTTCTCTACAAAGGCCTTGAGATCACAAGCGGCGGCATCAGGGAGCATAGGTACAAAGAGCGCGCCCAAAACATAAAAGAAAAAGGCATAAACCCCAAAGACTTCGACCACCTGAGGTTCTTCAAATACGGCATGCCCCCGCATGGCGGCCTTGCCATGGGCATTGAGAGAATAACCCAGATGATGCTCGGGCTGGAAAACGTAAGAGAAGCAAGCCTTACCCCCCGGGACCCCGACCGCCTGACACCCTAAAAACGAATTATTCCTCAGCCTCCAGAGCTAACAGCTCTGATCTCCAAGGCGCCTGATTGCACAAGAATACGCACATACACGACCAAATGGAGGCGAAACTCTTATTTCTAATGCACCATCCAAGCCCACTATTGCCGGTAAATTCGAACAGGTTAACGCCTTGATGGTTTATTAATTATTGTTTCGCTGTTAATGGAACTATGCTTTCTCATAAGCGTCCAAAAATTCTTCTCTTGTAATTCTTGATTGAGTGCAAATTGTCCTTAGAGTGGTAGCTTTTATTTTCGAGTGGTTTGGCATAGTCAATGGAGTTTTACTTCCATCATGATTTTCACGCAACAGAGATATATGCTCTTTTTCCCTTATGATTCGAAAGCCTAAAACCTGTAATGCCTTAACTACTTTTTGCCTAGGCGCGTCAACAGGGAACTTTGTCATCAAACTCATACTCCTGCTTCAGCGACAAATGCCTCGAGAATCTTCGGCTCTCCTTCCATTGCTTCGTTTCCAAAAGTCTCAATATGGAAATGAATTGCAGACTTTACATCAGAAAGTGCTTCTTCATAGGTATTTCCCTGCCCAACTACGACACCTTTGAGTCCCAGCGGGTATGCTATATATCCATCCGTATGCTTCTCAACGATTATCTTATATTGTTTCATGGTAAATTCCTCCTTGTCAGGCAAATAACACTTTGCAGATAAAGTTTGGGTATTAAATTATTTATTTCTGTCCTTATATTATTAGTGCATGGGCTACAAAACAGAATTCAACTGGGTCTTAAAGCTCAAAAAGGAACAGGAATTACCCGAAAACCTCAAAGAGGGCGCAACCTGTCAATTCCAAAAGCGCGAAACTCGCATCTATCCCATCAAAATCCCCATATTCCTGGCAGACTCCTCATGGAACGTATGCGCATCAGTAATAATAAAAGAATTCACAGTAAAAGACGATACCACAAGCGGCATTTTTGATTGTATAAACAATATATCGCAATCAAAAAGCTTGAAAATGCCTCAATCTAATGCAAATTTTCATGAGTTTTGAGATAATACATATTTTCCCGGAACCGGAAAAACAAACCCTCACAAAAGTAATGCGCGACATGTACAAAAAGGACGTGATAAAACGACAAGGCACACTGCTCAACTAATTCATGCCTTGACTAAAGATATTCTTTGAAAATATTCATATATGATTCCGCAACATTTGGCCATGTTGCATCTCTAGTGTAAGAATATGCGTTCTTCTCCATCTCTTGCTTTAATAAAGGATCTGACAATATCTTTATGATAGCATCTGAAAACGATTTTGGGTTATTGAACTCAACCAACAAACCCCTTTCTGGTGTGACAGCATCTTTTGCATGTAAAAAAGGTGTCGAAATAACAACCCTGCCGGAACCCATCGCATAAGATATTGTCCCGCTTGTTATCTGTTTTTGATAAAGTGAAGTAGCTATATAAATATCAGTCGCTTCCAGATATTTTATTATCTCATTTAATTTAACATATTTATTGTAAAATTTGACATGCTCCTGAAGTCCTGATTCTTTAACCTTTTTTTCAAGAAAATTTCTGTATTTTTCTCCCTTTTTTTTCCGCTCGAAGGGGTGAGTTTCACCAATAATCAGATATAAGACATCAGGGAATTTTTTAATCACATCCGGAAGTGCACTGATTACATGCTCGATTCCTTTACGTGGTTTTATCATTCCAAATGTGGTAAGTATAACCCTGTCTTTATAGCCCAGTCCGGTTTTTGCTTTTACACTTGTATTAAAGTCTACTGGATGTATACCATGTGGAATAACAATAATCTCATTATTCAGGCCATAATCGTTCCTGAGAATATCGATTGCCAGATTATTCATCACAATCAGGCATGCCGCTTTTCTGGCAATTGACTGCACAATCTTCCTTATTTGATCATCAGGATTTGGTAAAACAGTATGAAAAGTTACCACAAAAGGCTTATTTAACGCTTCAATAAAATGAATTAAATACCTGCATTTTCTTCCTCCAAAAATCCCAAACTCATGCTGGATATTCACAATTTTAATAGAATCTACCTTGTTAATCTTTTCTGCAACTTCTGCATATTCGTGAATGTTAGTATCACTTATCTGGAACATAACATTTTCAGGATAGTTGTAGATATTTGTGCAGTTGTTGTTCATTGCAACTATCTTAGACTTGATTTTGGGATTGAATCTTTTGTCCATGGCCGTAACTAAATCTTTTGTGAATGTAGCTATTCCGCACTCTCTTGGCGGAAACGTGCTCATGTACATTATCCATGATGATTTCTCTTTCTGTATCATAGTAAAACCTTTGCATTTTTTAAGAGCACCAAAGTGTAATAATAATGAAAGCAAGCATCTGTTGTCAATTTATCACCTTATCATTCAGCCATATGAAAGCACACCTTTTCCTTTCCACATTCCTGACAACACTGTTTGATTTACAAAAGAGACGTTTCATATGCATCACTAGGAAAGAGCACGAATCCGCTGATATGTATCATTCGCTTGATAGACCGTAGACCTCTTGCGCAATTAAGAAAGAAACTGAAGCTGCATATCGAAAATATGCAAAAATGCAACTTTCGAAGCGTAGCGCCTAAACTTTCACTCATTCTGCAATCGGTATCGTATCCACCAAATCGATTCAAGATTTACTCATTAATCCTCATTTTTAAATCATTATTGTCAACTGAAAAATTTACTTTCCCTTCTCTTGCTAACCAGCCAACAGCCATTAAGATGACTTTCTCATCTTTTTTTAAAATACCTTTTAGCTGTGTCAAAGTTATTTCTTTTTTTAATCCGGCATTATAAATCTGCCCTGCTGTAAAGCCAATTTCAGACTGATAGTTGGCGTCACATCTTTCTCCTGTTATTTCATCTAAAAGTTCGTTTAGATTAACTGAAGCAACAGCAATCCTTTTATCAGCCGCACCATAATATATATATAGCCTATCACCGAAAATTGCAGTACCCGTTGGAAAGACAACGTTCTTAACATCCCCTCTTATTTCCCATTCTTCTTCTGGGGAAAAAAGGGGTTTTCTCAAATGACCAAGCACTTTACATGGATTATTGATATCCAGCAAAGCTGCTCCGGCATGATATCTCTTGCCTCCATTTGAATCCTCAACAGCATGATAAATCAGAAGCCATCCCTTGTCTGTTTCAATAGGCGGACAGCCGCCACCAATATTTCTTGATTCATACCAATATTTTGATTCAAGGACAACATAATCTGACAATCGTTTCAGGTATTTTTTCCAATATTCTGCTGTTAACTCGGAAAAATCACTGAAATAAGCAATTTGTATATCCGGCAATATTCTGTGAAACAAGGCAAACTTTCCATTGATTTTTTTTGGTAATAGGTATACATCCTTCTCCCACAATAAGACATCTTTTGAAATTACATCTTTATAAAATGATTCAAAAAGGGAATATTTTTGTTTTAATTTGCACTCGCAAAATATATCTTCTGCCTCACCATAAGACATTTTTGGAGTAATTATCCCTTTTTTCTCCCAATGCCTTAGATCTTTGCTTATTGCATAAGCTGCACTAGCATTCTTGCCATCATAAGCAGTGTAGAACAAATAATATATCCCGTTAAGAAAGACTATTCTTGGGTCCTCCAGGCCTTGTTTTTCATAATCAAATTCCGGGAACAATATTGGTTTTTCTGATCTTTCTACAATTTTCAGAGGCCCTTTTAGCTTACAATAGCCGATGCTTGAATAGTTCCCCTCCTTCACAGCACGATAAAACATATGAACTGTATTGCCTTCTTTAATGCAGGCAGGATTTAACACTGCTTTGTTTTCAAATTCTTTATCTGTAGATTCAAGTATAATCCCCTCTTTTTTTACTAATACCATAGAATATAATTTTCTTGCTTGCTTATAAATATTCGTTTTTTTGGTTGTTCAATATTTCGTCCTTATATCGGTACGACGCAGCTGAAGTGAGAGATGTTTTGGCTATTGAAACAATTCTTGATGAGTATAAAGTATACTCAAGGCATGAAATAAATGAGCCAATTTCAACAAAAAACCAATTTGCCTTGATGTATATGGCAAGGCACTGCACTTAATTTATTCGTGCCTTGACTATACAATTCAATAAAAGGACGAGAGATATGATGGATACCTCAATGTAAAGAGGTCAACTTGAGCTTAATTATTTATTTCTGTCATTATATATGTTACTTCATGGGCTACAAAACAGAAAAGGACGTGATTAAATGCCAAAACGCACAGAAATAGTAACCTTCCTCGACAATTACCTGAAAATTGCCGAAATACAGGACAACTCACTAAACGGCCTTCAGGTGGAAGGCAGAGACAACATAAAAAAGATAGCATTCGCAGTCGATGCCTGCCAATACGTATTCGAGAAAGCGCAATCATTGGGCGCCGACATGATAATTGTCCACCACGGCCTTTTCTGGAAAGACACAGACCCAAAAATAGCCGGCATAACCAAAAAAAGAATAAAAACCCTTCTTGAAAGCGATATTTCCCTTTATTCGGCTCATCTCCCCCTTGACCTCCACCCTGAAGTCGGAAACAACGCCTGCATGGCAAAGCTCCTGAACCTCAAAGACCTTGAGCCCTTCGGCAGCTATCATGAGGTCAACTGCGGCTGTTACGGCAAACTCAGCCGCGACTGCAGCCGGGACAGCTTCCTGAAGCTTGTCGAACAGAAAATCGCAAAAATCAAGATAAAGCACCTTTTCGGGAAAAAAAGAATAAAGACAGTAGGAATCGTAAGCGGCGGCGGCGCTTTCGCAGTAAATGAAATAAACAAACACAACATAGACATACTGATATCCGGAGAACAGCAGCATATGTACTACAACCCGACAAAAGAACAGGGCGCAAACGCAATATATCTCGGCCACTATGACACAGAGACATTTGGAGTAAAAGCACTAAAAAATCCTCTAAAGAAAAAATTCAAAACAATTGACACTTTCTTCATAGACAACCCGACAGGCCTATAAAATAACCTCCGAGCCAACATAAAGCGCAAGAATCAGCCCCGCAAGCTTAAGAAGTCCAAAAAAGACGCACTCATAATCTCTCAAATCACATAAAAACAGCAGGAATCTCATTAATAATTGCAAATATAGCAACAAGAATCACAAGATAACCCCCCACTGTCATTATGCGCATGACACTATTTTAAATTAGATTATATTTAACCTTTGTGACAATTCATCAGATCTTCATTTGTTGCATAAGTTAGGGTTAAATCATTCCTTTCCCCCCATAAAATACTAAACACATATAAAGTTTTGCATTAAATGTTAAGTTAACTGATTCTAAGAGTCATTAATATTATAGCGGGTGGTAAATATAGAAACATTGAAAACAGGAACAACAACTGTTGCGATGGTCTGCCGTGACGGCATAGTTCTTGCTGCTGACCAGAAAGCGACAATGGGGCATCTGGTTGCATCAAAAGATACCCAGAAAGTATTCGAAATTTCTCCCAAAATATGCATGACAATTGCCGGCAGTGCAGGAGACGGCCAGGCAATGGCCCGGCTTCTCAAAGCAGAGCTAAGCCTGTATGAACTTCAGGAAAAAAAGGTCACCGTAAAAGCAGCAGCGACACTCCTTGCAAACATTTTGCGCGGTGCATACAAATCATTCATCCCCGAATACGTCCAGCTGGTCCTTGGAGGATATGATGCCAGAGGGGCGCAGCTTTATTCAGTAGATGCAGCAGGCGGCCTGTCACCTGAAGATGAATACGCATTCAGCGGATCCGGCTCAGTAATTGCCCTCGGAGTTCTCGAAAATGGATACAAAAAAGACATGTCAACAGAAGACGGAGTAAACCTGCTTCTGCGCTCAATCAAAGCCGCACGGGAGCGTGACGTGTACACAGGCGGAAAATCAATGCACGTAGCAGTCATAACCAAAGAGGGCATCAACTGGATAAAAGACGAACAAATAAAAGGCATTATTGCAAAACTGTAATCAGGCAGCTCACTTTTTGATTTTTTGCATATTTTCAGCCAGAAGTTCCGGAATTTTAAGAAATAAAGTATGACTGAACCCCCAAAACACTTGAAAATGAATCTATAAGACTGATTTTTAATCTGTAAGACAATATACTAAAACTTGTTATGATGTGGTAAACATGGAATTAGAAGACGTTAAATCCCGATTGCCGAAAAACGCAATGATTACAAAGACACTGTTCGAAGGCTCAGACATCGTTTTTTACACAAAAAACAAGGATTTCTTTGTCAACGGCAGTTCAGAAATTAAGGCATTAGTATCTGAAATCAGAAAGAGAATCAACCTGAGGCCGGATACTATGATTACACTTCCCCACGATGAGGCAAAAGAAAAAATCAAAAAAATAGTGCCAAAAGAAGCAGAGATTCAGGACATACTGTTTGAGCCTGAATACGGCAAAGTAATAATACTTGCCCAGAAACCCGGCATTGTAATCGGAAAGACCGGCGAGACACTAAGGGAAATTAAAAAAGAGACATTCTGGAGTCCGGAAATCCAGAGAGTGCCTGCTTTCCGCTCCAAGATAGTAAACAAGGCACGTGAAATCGTCCATGAAGAAGCAAAATACAGGCAGCAGTTTTTGAATAAGATTGGCCAGAAGATACAATTGAAGAAAGGCTCCAAAGAGGGCTGGATACGATTCTCAGCTCTTGGCAGTTTCGGTGAAGTAGGGCGATCCTGCATATTTTTACAGACAAAGGAATCCAAGGTACTACTTGACTGCGGCGTAAGCAACGGCTCCAGTGACACGAACCCTTACATAGATGCACCAGAATTCGACCTTGATTCACTTGACGCCGTCATTGTCTCGCATGCGCACCTTGACCACTCCGGTTTCGTACCATACCTGTACGAATACGGCTACAAAGGCCCGCTTTATACAACATTGCCCACAAGAGACGTCATGACGCTTCTGCAGCTTGACTTTATTGATGTTCTCCAGAGAGAAACAGGCAACGCACCATATACCTCATCAGGCATCAAAAACGCGATAAAACATTCACTCACTCTTGATTATAACGAAGTCTGCGACATTACCCCGGATATGAGGCTGACTTTCCAGAACGCTGGGCATATCATCGGATCAGCACTTACACATATTCACATCGGCGAAGGGCTGCACAATCTTCTATACACTGCAGACCTGAAATTCGGCCCCACAAAACTCCTTGAGCCCGCATACACCGGCTTCTCAAGGATAGAATCAATGATATTAGAATCAACATACGGCGCTCCAAGAGACATCATACCATGCAAAAGAGAGGCTGACATGAACCTGATAAACGTAATCAAAAGAACAGCCAAAAGAGGCGGTAAAGTAATAATACCTGCTTTTGCAGTTGGCCGCTCACAGGAAGTCATGGTTGTTCTCGCAGAAGAATATAGTCGCGGTGAACTTGATGTGCCTGTTTACCTTGACGGGATGATATGGAACGCAACAGTCATACATACGACATACCCCGAATTCCTGTCAAGGAGGCTCCAGAAACAGATATTTCACCAGGACAACAACCCCTTCTCATCAGAAGTCTTCCACCGCGTTGCATCCATGAGCGAAAGAAAAGCTGTTATCGAAGATAAAAAGCCATGCGTGATTCTTACAACATCAGGCATGATAACAGGCGGGCCAATCATGGAATACTTAAAAGGACTTGCAGACGACAGGAAGAACACTCTGGTATTCATAGGCTATCAGGCTGAAGGGACAATGGGCTCAAGAATACAGAAAGGATGGAGAGATTTGCCATACAGTGACAATAACGGCGCAAAAAAGATACTTAAAATCGAAGCAGAAATCGAAACTGTCGAAGGCTTTTCCGGACATTCAGACAGGAACCAGTTGATAAATTATGTTGCAAGGCTAAGATCAAAGCCAGAAAGAATATTCCTGAATCACGGGGAACAGAGCAAATCCATAAATCTTGCATCCACACTGCATAAACTGTTCAAGGTGGAAACATCCGTGCCTTCGAATCTGGATGCTGTGAGACTGAAGTAGA
>JAUVEK010000130.1 GCA_030594795.1 Candidatus Nanohalarchaeota archaeon
TGCGTATCCCGCCTCACATTCCAGAAAGGAATCGAATACCTGATATACGCATCCAAAGACATACTAAAAGAAATCCCAAACTGCAGGTTCATCATTGTGGGAGACGGTTACCTGAAAACAAGCCTCGAAGACTTCGCAAAAACCCTCGGTGTCTATGACTCATTCGAATTCCGCGGGTTTGTGCCAAAAAACGAGCTTGCCGCCTGCTTCAACTCAGCAAGGCTATTCATCATGCCCTCTATCCACGAGCCCTTCGGGATCGCATGCCTTGACGCAATCGACTTCGGCCTCCCGGTCATCCTGTCAGAAAACGTGGGCGCAAAAGAACTCTTTGATGGATGCACCTTGGTGCACAAGCCCAGATCCTCAAAAAGCATCGCAGAAAACACCCTGAAACTCCTGAAAGACAAAGAATTCTCAGACAACCTAAAAAACAGGGCAAAAGAAAAGCTAAACAAAATAGACAACTGGGAAAATATTGCAAAAAAAGTACTCGAAACCTACGCCTCAGTTTGACTGTGATACACTAACAAGCGGCCTGCTGCCGGACAGCCTATCATACCTGATCAAAAGATTATAGTTCCCTGCCCGGAGCCGCTCTTTCCCGACAATATCGATATTGTCATAAACAGCCTTTATCACAATATGCTTCATTGTCTTCAGCTCATACCCGAAACTCGGGCTGTAGAACCTCTCAAATGTATTGTCCATAAGATACTTCACTCGCGACTCAATATTCTCTCTCGTCCCTCTCGTAAAAAAAACATAGAACTTATTCCCTGCCGCGTCCTGCGTCAGCGTCGTATACCCCGAAGATACACTAGTGCCCTTTGTGACGCCCCTCGAAACAATCCCCGCGATAATGCCATTGCTCTCAGAAACAATATAATCCCCCCTTGAATATTCATTGCCAAGCGAATGAACCCCGACAGTAACCTCGTGAGCAGACACAGTAGACAGAATCACAAAAAACATCAAAACAAAAGCTGCAAGTAACTTCATAACATCCACTTTGTTCTCCCCTGTATTTATCTCTTTGCCCCAAAATCCCTCAAATCCACCTGTCCGAGAAACTTGCTCTTGGCAGACCTTATAGTGCCCGTCACACCAAGCACATAAAATATAACACTCTCACCTTCAATCTCCTTGACAGAAGCAATCACTGCCCTGACTTCTTCCACAGAATCGTGCGTGGTCCTGATCACACCCCTCTTCCTGGCCTTGTCAAAAAGCATAGACGGAACCCACATCCTGAATTTGGATGTGCCCGCTTCACCAAAAAGCTGCAAAGACGCGCTCCAGACCACATTAACCATATTCTCAAACGCAACCTCTTTTTTCGACACTATCTCAAACACAATATACCTCTGGTTGTCCCTCAGCGTGGGCGGCATCGGATTCAGCTTCATTCACTCACCACTTTCACTCCATCTTTCAAAGTGCGGTCTCTTATCTCAGCAGTTCTTTTTACAAGATACAAAGGAACATCTGACACACTCTTCACTGCTTTCTCACGGTCAAGCCCGCATATGTACGCAAGCGAAGCAAGCTCCCTGCCTGCCCTCATATCCCACACACTCTCAGCCCCGCTGGCAGCAACGATATGAGCACCGTACTTTTGCGCAAGCATGACATTATTGCGCATATGGGAAAGCACATAAGACCTTATCCTCTTGTAAGAATGAAGATACTCCCTGAAATTCAGCTCAATCGCTACATTGTTTTCTGCTGCAAGCCTCATCATGACATGATCCATGCCGGAATCCTTTCTCTTCAGCTCAGGATGCGTAAGAAGATCCACACGCGGGTTTTCAACAGCAGCCCTGTTAATCTCAAGCTCCCCCCCATACACCGCGATAACATCCGCCTTGTCGCGGAACCTGTTGATCAGGTTGCAAAGCCTGGTCTGGTTCTCAGCCTTTATTTCCACGCCGACAAGTATATTCACATCACTCTTTACTGACATCACATCCTTTTTTACAGATTCAAGATCCTCCAGACTGTCTATCCCGTCAAGTATGACTATTGTATCAAGGCCAAGCTTCCCTGCATGCCCTGCTATCTCTTCAACACTATTTACTCCATATGAATGCTTTGTCGTCACATGCATGTCACAGTAGTTCCTCAGCATGCTTCTTATTTGGGCTTTTAGTTTTATAAGGTTTAAAGCATCGCCCCTGTTCCGCAAGGACTCAAAGGATGCGCAATATTCTTAAATATAAACAACTCTATAATCAATAATGAAATTTAGAATAATAATAAAAGAGGACGAAGACGGGATGTTTGTAGCAGAGTGCCCCGCACTGCCTGGATGCATTTCACAGGGAAAAACCCGAAGTGAAGCCATTAAAAACATCAAAGATGCCGCCGCAGGTTATTTAGAAAGCCTGAAAAAACACAATGAACCAATTCCGCCGTCAATAAACGAAGATGTGGTGGAGATAAGTGTCTAAGTTGCCTGCCAATGTTTCTGGTAAAGAAGTTGTTAAGCTTATTCTTAGATTAGGGTATGAAACAGATCACCAGACAGGCAGCCACATGGTCCTAAGACAAATCGAAACCCCGCACAGAAGAATCACAATACCCAACCATAACGAAATCGCAAAAGGAACCCTAAGGGCAATAATAAGACAACTTGGCCTAACCAGAGATGAATTTCTGTACCTTCTCAAGCAATAAACAACGGGCATTAGCCACATTGAATCAGGACCCATAAAAACTATAAAAAGGACAAAATCCCATATAACTCTGGGAAATCACATGGAACGGCTAAAGACAGGAATCACTGGACTGGACGAGAAAACAGAAGGCGGCTTCGTAAAAGGCTCAATAATCCTCGCAGTCGGAAAAACAGGCACAGGAAAAACCCAGTTCTGCTCATCATTCATATACGCCGGGGCACTGGAAGGAGAGCCTGGCCTCTACATAACCACAGAGGAAAGAATAGAAGACATAAAAGAAGACATCAATTCCATGTTCAACTGGAACTTCACAGAACTGGAGCAAAAAGGCCTCCTGAAATTCCTCTCAATCAAGGCAATCTATCCTGAAAAGCCCCTCGGCGACGAGGTGCAAAGGATAACAAAATCCTACCTCATAAGCATAAGAAGCCAGATTGCAGAAGCCATAAAAAGCATAAAGGCACAAAGAGTCGTCCTTGATTCTGTCTCGGTCCTCGAGATGTTCATGCAGGACAGGTACATGGCAAGAGTGATGCTGTTTGGGCTCGTGGAATACTTCAAAGCCATGGGAGTGACCGTGGTAATAAGCGGTGAAATCCCTGAAACAAGCGAAGGCCTGACAGGCAGCGGGATAATTGAATACCTTGTTGATTGTGTAATCAAGCTTGACTTCGTGCC
>JAUVEK010000132.1 GCA_030594795.1 Candidatus Nanohalarchaeota archaeon
ATTACTGTGTCGTTCCGGCTGCCGTATAATGATACAAAGGATGTGATAAGAGGAGTTGAGAAGTTTATGGATGAAAATTATGGCGCTATGTTTTTTGATGATGCCAAGAAGAGGGCGAAGGAGTCTTATGTTCTTGTGAAGGGCGCAATATCGCAGATAAAGGATGAGTTGAAGATACGATAGAGAGAATGATAATTATAAATAAGTGCTACTGCTAGATATTGAATATACTATTGAATTGTTTTATGTTGTGGCGGGCGTATATATGAATGGTTATGATTCTTGCAGGACATTTAGAGAGGCATGTGATTTTTATCAGGCCAGACTATTGGATGCCAGGAAAATACCAAAAGGAGATATAGAAGACGGTATGGCTTTTTTTAATGATCTTTATAATGATCCCAACAATTCTGAAATTACAGTGTATCCTCTATCGAAGCATCGGAGTTATTTTATGACGCGGACTGCTATAGATGCACTCAACAAAATACAAGAGGTTAGAGGAGGACAGGCATCAAATCAAATAGTATCGAAATCTTTACCTGAATATCTGCCAAAAAAGCCATACGTGCTCTCAGGCAGTGCTTCGGGAGAGACGGATGAAGTAATAGATGGCTTTAATAGATTAAAGGAATCAGGTAATGCTGATGCACACCTCCTGCTTTTAATAGGAAAGAAAAATTCAACTGTGTATCGTATTGCAGAAGAGATTGCTGATAAAAATGAAAATGTTGCAATCATCTATTATGAATCGTCAAGCAAACTAAATGATACCGGTAGTGAGTTTGATTCGCTTGGGAGTGTTTTTGAACAACAGATTCAAACTATTCTCACAGGGATAGGCTGTGGGGGAGTGCATGATGATTATTCGTCATATACTGAGGTAATGAATAAGTTTGCTTCTGATATTACGGAACTGAAAGGTATTGATAATACTCCTCTTGAGAATATGATTAACTCATATTCTGGTGCAATAGGGAAGAGGAGAAAAATATATGTTGGTGGAGAAGGACCTACTGCCTGGTTGGTTAATGCGCTTCAGAGGCGTATGAATCACATAGGGATGGATGCTGCGGTTGTTAATGGCAGAGATGAGTATGATATGGGCGGTGTCTATATTCCATTTACCGGAAGTGGGATGAAATATCATGAGGGAGCGGCTGGTGTAGCATGTGTTCATCCTGTAGTTCCTGATTGTGTTGAGATACATTCCATGCGTGATATAGCATTGTCAGACAACATTCTAAAGATACCGTTTGGTGACAATTCAGACAATTCTGTATCTCCTGCTTTAGAGTATTGGCATAAAGCACATTTACTTAATGATGCGGCGTTAGCTACGGCACAAAGGGGAGGTAATATAAAGAATAGTGTATTGAGGTCAGAACATGAGATAGATAGTCACTTGTTGTGACTTTATCAACTTCTTTTGAATGGCTTCATTCTCCGGATTCTTAATAGCATCGTGCGCAAACAAAATCATACAATAAACAGAATTCTGTCAAAATAACCGAGATATTTCTTAGAAGTAGTGACAAAGCCGAAACAAATATAAAGTTATACTTCTAGAAGATACTACTGTTATGAGCTTTAGGGGGGGGTTAATGCCAAGAGACGCAAATACGTTTAAAATCAAGTTACATGAACAGCCACAGGGAATAGATGGACTTACGGATATAATGAGACTTTGCGGTACTGCACTGGTAAGCAAGACAGACACGCTAGGAACCTATGAAATATATGTAGTCAACAGATCCCCAGGGTACATGGAAAAACTGGAGGCGGATATAAAACCATACGGAATAATTCTTGATATCTCTGGAGTAGATTCAATGTGCGAAATTTGATGGAGAAAAAGCTTATATGAGTTACTTTTTTAAGATTCTAAATACATAAGTCTCTTTCCTTTTTTATCTGCGGAAATCTAATATAGGAAAGTCCACAAACAAAGAAGATGATAAATCAACCCTCAAACTTTTGGATTCTTTCAAATCCTTCTTTTATCTGCTCGGTGTTTGCTGAGCCAAAGCAGAATCTTACATATCCTTCGCTTTTTGGGCCACAGGGCAGTCCCGGGACTACCGATACTTTTGCTTTTTCTATCAGGTCTTTTGAGTATTTCCATGAGTCTTTACATGCTTTCGGGAAAGTGTATAGTGCGCCGCGCGGGAGAATGTAGTCCCATCCCATGCTGTCCATCATTTTGACAATGAGGTCTTTTCTTTCCTGGTATTCTGCCACCATTTTTTTGACAGAGTCCTGGGGCCCTGTTAGTGCTTCGAGCGCTGCATACTGCGAGATCGTATTTGGGCATGCTACAGATGCCCTGTTGCATTTTAGAAGCTGGTCTACGGTGTCTTTTTCTGCGACCAGCCAGCCGAGGCGCCATCCTGTCATTGCATAAGTCTTGGATACTGAGTTTATTATGATTGTGTTGTCAGGTGCATATCTCCTGATTGATGTGTGGGTGTTTCCATCGAACAGTATCCGGTCATATACTTCGTCAGATATTATCATGATGTTTTTGTCTTCTGCAATTTGCGCTATTGCCTTTAGTTCTTTTTTTTCTATGATGCGGCCTGTGGGGTTTTCCGGCGTGTTCACAAGCAGGAATTTTGTTTTTGGAGTGATTGCTTTTTCTATGGCTCCTGTGTCGAGGCTGCCGCCTGCATTGAAATACGGGACTAATTTAGGCACTCCGCCGACTGAACTGGCCATCAGCTTGTAGGGCGGCCACGTGGGGTCAGGGAAGATTATCTCGTCACCCGGCTCGAGAAACCCGAGCAGAGTTGTGAATATTGCGCCCATGCCGCCGGTTGTTATCATGATGTTCTCTTTTGTGACTTCAAACCCTTTGGTTTTTTCGTAGTCTGCGACTGCCTGCCTTAAGGGAGGTATCCCGACAATGGGTGTGTAGCCGTGGCTGCCGTCTTTTATTGCTTTTATCGCTGCATCCTGTATGTTCTTCGGTGTCCTGAAGTCAGGCTGGCCTATGTCGAACCTGATGCAGCCCGGCACTGCTGATGCCATGTCTGAAATCTTTCTTATGCTTAGCCGGATGTCCTGTATTTTGCGGGATACTTTCATATTTCGTCGACTCTTGCTGTTTTTGTCCTTAGCATATGGTCTGCGAGGACGAGCGCAACCATTGATTCTG
>JAUVEK010000021.1 GCA_030594795.1 Candidatus Nanohalarchaeota archaeon
AAAAATCAGGCAAAGAGGCATTTTCAATAAAAGATATATATTAACAACGACATAATAAACATATGCCTGCAATGAACGTAATGCTGAACAACGTGGTTAACCGCGTAAACGACAACAGCAAAAGAATAAGGGAACTTGAGGAAAATATAAGAAATCTCAAGGAACAGCTAAACTCACTCCAGACAGAGTCAATCAAGCAGAAGAAAAACATTATCGATGACGAAACATCCACAAAAAACGCGACAAAACAAATACTCGACAGGCTTGCGAACCTTGAAGTTGACATTGACAAAATCAATCGTGAAATCAAGGAAATGATATCGCGCAGGGAAATGAAAGAGATAGAGAATTATCTTGACTTAATAAATCCAATAACAGCCAAGTTCGTGACAAAAAAAGAAGTAGAAGAATTAATCCAGGAGAGACTATGAAATTCAAACTATTCGGGCGTTTAACAAAAAAGAAACCAGGACCAGCTTCACCTGTCCAGACAGAAAGAAGGGACCCCCATATTATCATCAATGAACTCACAGCAAAGGGTCTTCCAGAGTCTGAAATCATCCGCACCCTTAAAGACGAGGGTTACTCATTCAAGGAGATAGATGACTCATTGAACGAATCAGTGCGAAACGAAGTTACTGGCGCACCACCTTCAATGGATGGCGGATACGGATCTCCGCCCCCCGGGCAGTTCCAGCCCCCTGCAGGCATGGGCAGTGCACAAGGCCAGCCATCACAGGAACAGTATCTGGATCAGGATCTGGCGAACATGGACCATCAGGACCTGGACCTTGCCCAAAAATCAGCGCAATTTACAGATTCTACAAACACAGCTCCCGTAGGTGAAGGACTTGGTCAGGCAGCTGCAATTGCCATGCCCGAAGAAGACAAAGGGCAGGGGCAGGCATCCCTCGATGACCGCGAGCGCGAAAACATATACGAAATTGTGGAATCAGTTGTCAATGAGCGCGTAAATTCAATAAAGTCAGACATAAAAGAGACAAATGCGCAGATCAAAAGCATCCAGCAGATAATAAGCGAATTCAAATCAGAAGTTCAGGAACAGCAGGATGCATGGCGAAAGGAGTTTGGCTCAACTCATGAGAGCATAAAAGACAATACCTCAAAAATAATGGATATAGAACCACGGGTTGCAGGTCTGGAAAAAGCATTTAAGGACATTGTGCCTAATCTGGTAGACAGCGTCCGCGAGGTCAAAGAGCTTGTATCAGGTCATAGAGGAGACATTGGGATAGAGCAGGCAGGAAGCGCTGCATCCGCTCCAACATTCGACGAGCCGGAGAATGATGCTGGTCGTAAGGATAACCCTAAAACAGGTGAATCTCCACACGAGCCTGAAAACATATTCATTGAGCCCGGGATTGATGACATCCATTCCAAAGAATCAACAGACAAAAAACCCGAAAATGAAAAAGAGCACCCGAAAGCTAGTTCTGCAAAAGATAAAGAAAGCAAAGAGCCAATATTTGACGAATCAGATGATGACGAAAGGATCTAAATCTATTTATCGCTGTCCCCTTTCGCTATGAACATTATGGCAAAAAGCATAATCAGCAGCATAAATAGTGTAATTACAAGATCACTGTCGATATTAAAGAATGACATTCCCCCAACGCTGATAAACGCTATTAATGCAAGAAACCCCAAAAGCACCGCAATGGCAGTCTTATTGGCTTTCCCGAGCAGCTCATCCGGCTTGATGCCGGCCATCCCGATAAACAGTATCCCAACAAGAAGCCCGGCAATTATTACAGCTGCAAGGCCAAAAAGTGTCGTGAAGAACTTTCCGAGAGTCATCCCGACAGGCGTATAGTTGATTATGAAAAATGATACCACTGCAGCAATTACAGCATTTACCGAAATTTCTTCGCCAAACACCTCTGACTTTTTTAAGATTGCAAATATAATTGCAAGAAACAAAATCCATGGCAACAACAACTCAAAAAAATCAAGCCTGTTCATGTTCCCAAGCATAATCTCAATCGGCGACATAAAAAATACCCTTTATAGTATATCGTTATTATTGTAACATATAACCAAACATTATTATGTATGATATTGGCTATCCTGATTTATATATATTCACACGAACCATCTTATTAAGGCGCTGTTGCACAAGTCTTGACCAAGGGACTTGCTGACGTCGTTCTGTATTTTTAGCCAAAATAGTGGAAACAATAGCAATCGACACAATTCGTAATAGTCATGCAACATCACCTCTTATTAATTATAATAAACAATAATGCACAATATCGTTAATTACAATGAATGATATACCTGATATTGTTTATAATGAACAATTTATCCATGTAAAGTGCATATTAGGGTCGAAAATTGTTTTTGTTGTTTTTTTGAATGAGAATTGTTTATATACTTCCAAAAACGAATATGATTATGAAAGCAGCAAGAGCAGAACTAGAAGTAACAAGAGCATGCAATCTCAGATGCAAAACATGCCTTTTTTCCTGCAACGAATCCCTCAAAAACGAACTGGCAACAAAAAAAGATAGTATCATCAAAAGTGATTGAATCAAAAACCAGAGTACTCGGCTTTGAAGTTATCATAAATTTTAAAAAATGTGATAAATGTGTGGAAATTTAGTGGTAAAACATGTCTTAACTGTAATATCAGATGTTGTGATTATTATGATACTCTTGATCTACAGGAAGTAGATATAGACAATATATTGGCTCTTGGCTTATGTCTTGATAAGCACATCAATGTCGACATGAGAGGAAAAGTAGTACTGAAACTTAATCCGTGTCCTTTTCTGAAAGATGATTTATGCATTATCCATAGAGAATATGGACTTAGATACAAGCCGCTGAGATGCCAATTCTATCCATATAATCCAAAAATCGTAAATGGTAAAGTTCGAATATCACTCTTCAAAGGTTGTCCTGCTGTTGAATGTGGGAGAGAGAAACATTTAGACCAGATTAAAAAAGGGTATTTAGATAATTATTCAGAGCATCCCACAATGTACAAGCTTTTGTATAAGCATTATTTGACAAATACAGCTCTTGTTGATTTTTCAAGATATTTCTGGAATAATGTTGATGTTACAAAAGAGTCCGTGCTCGCCTTTTCAAGCTATTTGCTATTGTTCTCAAAACAAGAACACAAAATATTGAATAAAAATACGATAAAGAAGTATTTGAACAAGAACGAGATTCATAAGCGAGTTGATTTACTGAAATATTCAACTAGAGCTAAAATAGCTAAAATTATCATTGATATTCACTCGATAATCATCACGAAAATAATCGGTATAAAGTACCCCATGGATGATGACATTAAAAAAAGAACGAATCATAAAGTGATGAATAACTACATTTCAGAGAAAGTCATAAATATTTCAGAATCCTGCTTATTTACAAATTATGTTGCCATGCTGCCGGATATGTATGCGATTCAAAATTTAAAGAACAAAATAGGAGATGAGTCTTTTGCCATCAAAATATTTGAAACACAGAGAGGATTTTCAGGATTTAAAAAGAAACGCCTCATCTACCTATTAAATTACTTTTTACCTTGGATAATATTCACTTTGTGCCAGTCTAAAAAACAATAAGATAAAAAAAAGAAAGAGGGATTCTATCCTCTTTTAATCAATAGTCTCACTTCTTTGTCTCTCCTTTCTCCCCCTCTTCCCCACCGAGGAAGAGCACAGCTGCGCCTAATAAGACCAGAACAAAGATCAGCGTCCATGTCGTCTCACTAAGCTGGGGCAGTGGAAACCCTGATGCGCCAAGCACAAGTATGGCAAGCAACGCAAGCACTAAACCCACAGCGATTTTACCACCCTTGCTTTCTCCAAAAATATTCTCTAGCTTAATTCCCGCCATACCTACAAATATTAGTATAACAAGCACAGCCGCAATGAATATACCCGACTGTCCAAACATCGTTGACAGCAGGCGACCCAAAGGTATCCCGTGCACAGGGATGTTTATTGAGAAAAAGGCAAGTACTGCAGATATTATTACTGCGATTTGCTTACCTTTTGGCGCGCCCTCTATAAATGGCGCCTTTTGAATTATTACAAAAAATATAACCAAAAACAGAATCCATGGAAGCACAACATCAAAAAACCCCATGTTATTCAGATTTAACATAATACTACTAAAATCCATATATAATCAACCCCCATAATAATAACTTATTTAACTTACTACTATTTTTGTCCACACTAATATATAAATGTTACATATTCCAAAAAATTATAGCCAATTATCCCTCCTTTTTTGGCTCAGAACCTCCTTCATGCTTATAAGCCCCCCACAACATCAGGGCAAATATCAAAAAACCAACCCCCCACATAATGTTTTCTGCATCCATGCCAAGATATTTTGAGAAATTGTTCACACCATAGGCGCCAATAATCACAAGAATCAGGATAAGAAGTATCAGCATCGGCAGATAATCCTTCTTCCCACCATCTTTTGTCTCAAAAAGCTTCTTCACAATCAAAACCAAAAACACTACAATCAATATGATAATAAACAGCGGCATCCACTGGAACAGAAGCCTGCGAAGCGGCGCATGATTCGTCGCAAAAAGGCCAATCACAGCAGATATAATCGCAATCGCAAGATTGTTCAGGACAAAATCCCCCTTGCTCTTCGTCTTCACATAATGAAACACAGCATATGTAATCGCAGTCACTAAAAGGAACGGCAGCATAAACTGATAGAAGCCACCCGACTGAAGAGAACTTATTATATCGAAAGTCATACAATCACCCATGTAAGAGAACAAATATATCTCCTACTGATCCTCCCTCTCAATCTCATCCATTAATTTCTCCGCGCGCTCAATAACGCGAATCCCCTGCTCCATCAACCGGTCCATATCCTCGCCGGTAATGTTCTTCACTTCACCATGCTCTATATCCTTGAAATACTTTACAATCTCATCCACATACCTCACATATTCCGGCTCAAGCATACCCTTTTTAGCGAAATGATTATCAAGCGCCTCCGCAACTTCCTTTTGAGCAGGCGGCGAGACCCCGGCGAGTATCAGTGGCGCCTGGCATGCATCAATCACAGCATTATATATATTTTCTATTATCTGCATTTTGAACTGTTTGCGGATGCGGATAAGCCGAAGCGGTGCTTTCCCGATAAGCGCCTTCATAGCCTCCTTTGTGCCTGGAATCTTTCCTTCTGTTATCAGCTTCTTGAATGGCACAAAAAATCCGGCAGGATCATAAACGGGTATGCCTTCCCGTATTTCAGAAAACGTAACCGGCGAGCCATGGCGTATAAGCTCCCAGTAATCAGAAAGATTGTAAAATGCCGGGTATATGCTTACTTTATATTTATCAAATACTATCTGTTTCGCATCCTCGCATGTATCCACTACCTTCTTTTTCGTTATATGGTCTATTTTCTTCACATCATCAAACAAAACAACCACAGTCATAGCCTCTGCCTTCTCAAGCTGCGGCGGTGCTATAAGCCATATTGCTTTAATTACTTCTCCTATCTTGTGCTTTTCTTTTTTCTCTGCAAAGAGATAGTCGCAAAATACCTTGATGGCCTCAAGCTGCTTTGGCACTTGTTTTTTTACCATTAAATGCATCTCCTATTATTATTTCCAGATTTTTCGCATGTAAGTTGCTTGTATACACATCTTTTTCTGTCAGGTCTTTTATTTTACCTTTATCTGCTGCCTTTTTGTTAGCATATATTTTTTTGATCTGCACATAGAACTCCCGCCCGACAACTTTTGTGTCCACAAATTGCCTCTTGAACTCTATCATCAGTTTATAATTGTCTTTTGGCACTTTTTTTCCATTCTCCTCCAGTGCTTTCTTGCATGTCTTCAATGTTTTTTCATATGCCTGGTTGACAATATCTCTCTTTTTTAATGTCTCCATTACCTCAAAGAGCCTTTCCATTTCCCTGATGAAAATAAGCGCTTCCTCAAGATAATAATCAATATCAGAGCCTTTGATTGTTGTAAGCAGCCCATGGTCTATTTTTACAGTCACATTATAGAATTCTGCAAAAAAGCGCACAACATCCGGCTTGAGAAAACCATTGTCAACATACGGTTTCAGGTAGTAAGGTATCTGTTTTGGGCTGGGCGGCGCAATACCCATATACATAATCACTGCCTGCGCACTCTCAAGCATTGAAAGCAGCAGATCCGACGTTATATCTTCAAGAAATATCCTGCGCGTATCTTTTATTTTCGAGCGCGCCCGCGTTATCAGTGCATACGCTTTTTCCTTGGTGCCGGATATCCTCCCCTGGCGAAGAAGTATCTGGAGCGGCTCTATAAACCCCGATGGGTCATATATAGACAGAGCATCACGAAGTTCAGTAAACACCCACGGCTCCCCGGAGCGCACGAGATCCCAGTACAATGAAAGATCCTTCGGCGGCTGGAAATGCAGATCAAGCTTATGTTTCTCCATCACCTGCTTCTTAATACCGGAAAGCTCATTGTTGAGCGCCCCCGAAAGCTTGGGATTGTACTCTTTCCTGGTATCATCAACAATAATAGTCACATCAATATCAGAGCCGCGAACATCAGTCTTTCTCACGCACGACCCCGCAAGATAAATAGCCTTTATCAACAGGTACTTTTTAGTAACCGGCAGAAGCGCATCCTTAATCACATTTACATCTTTTTTGTCCATAATATTAATATGATGCCTGTCTGAGTTAATATATTTAAGCCCCGAAAAGCGCAAAATACAATATCTCATCCAGAAGCCCGCAAACAACCAACAGACCCCAAACAAGAGCAAAGATTACTTCATAAGCTCCTTGAATTTCTTTAATGTACCAGAAAGCTCCTTAATATAACCCTCTGTAGGTTTTCCATTCGTCGCATACTCTGGCGTCAGACTCATTCCAACATAAGAAAGGGCTCCACCCATTTTTTTGACTATCTCTTTTTCATTTTTAGTTAGAGTTCCCTTCTCTAGAATATCACCCAATACCCTCTGGTATCTGTCTGCATCTTTCTCCAATTTCAAAAAACGTTTAACTCCACTCATAACCCCTTTTTTGTAAGTAGGATCTTTCGTATCTCCTGCATGCTTTATGGATCTATCCAGCACCTTATAACTTATTCCTAGCTGCTTGCAACGTTTCGCGCCCGCAGCACAAGCAATTTGTTCAAGTCTTTCTTTCTCATCCTTATTCCCTGCTTCTCCAGCTTTATCAAGCAATCCACCTACAGTTAGATTCTCACCCAAACCATGCTTGCCCTGATATTTTCCAGTCATTTCTTTACCAATAACATGCTCACTAACAAGGTCACGTATATAAGTCGGAGACTTTTTAAGAGATTCTATATCTCCAGCCATTGCACCCATATAATTCTTTACCGTTTCAATAACCCGTTCGGCGTTCTCCCCACTAAGGCCATCAACTACCTTCCTCAGCCCTTCATATTGCCCCCCAGTCTTTTCACTTAATTCATCAACCATCCCTTTTAATTCACCTTTAATTTCCAGGAGTTTATCGTCAAAACCCGCAACATTTGCATCAAGTTCTCCAAGTTTTGTTTTATAGCTACCAACCTCTTCCCTTAGAGCCTCTATTCCAGTATTAACCGCACCTGCTACAGTCTCAAGATTATCTTGACTTATCTTTCTATCTCGTGCTAATGCATCTCCCCATTGCTTTCTAGTATATTCTAGCTTATCAGACACTCTTTTGAGTTCTCCAAGTGCTTTCTTTAATTCTGATTCAGAAGCAGCATTTTTGACTGAATATTGTAAACTTTCAACCTCACTTTGTAACTTTTCAATATCTTCAGCATTCTGTCCAGAAACACCTTCAACACAAGAGAGTCGACCAAGAAAGCTTTCTAGTCCATCTGCATATTCTTCCAACTTCGTCTTTAAATTTGCATCATTTCCTTTGAGTTCTTCAATTCTCGTGTTATAGCCATCCAGTTCCCCGCGAAGTCCATCCAATGTCTGAATAATACCATATGCCACTGTTTCAGTATACTCCTTACTTCTCTCTTCAGATTCTTTTATAACATCTCCAAGTTTCTGTTTAACACTGCTTATGGCCTCCTGTAATTGTTCCTGAGTTGCAGCACCTTCAGCCTTCTCTTGTAACTCCTTAATCTCTTTTTTGTACTGTTCTGTAGTCCCCTCAAGATCCAAGACCCGATTAAGATAGGCTGCAACTTCTTTTCCAATTTCCGATACATTTCCCTCGCATTTCTCAACTTTCTGAGAGAGGTCATCAATACTTGTTATATAGCCATCAACTCTCTTGCCAACATTATCGAATCCCTTATCCATATCTGCCCGAAGATAACCTAATTCATTCCCAAACCCATCTTCAAGGTCCCTAAGACCTTGTCTTGCATCTTTCTCTACCTTACCAGTATATCCCATGCCCTCTTCATGTCTATCTTTACTTTGTTTAGCCAAACGGCCAAGCATATCCTTATTTGTTGCATCTCGCAGATCACCTTTTTTTCCCTCCCTGGCGAGAGCGTCTTTATGTCTTTCAAGCTCACTCTTTAAGTCATCAATATCTTTCCTTGCCACAGTTTCAGTATCTTTTACGTCATCTTTCTTAGTGTCATCCTTAAAATGAGAATTACTAATTACCCCAACACCAGTTACATTAGTGTTGCTCGAGTTGGCACCTGCGTTCTGACCAGCAAACATATTTCTAAAATCAAATCCAGGTATTTTTTCTTCCTCTTTTGTCTCTTTCTTCTCTTTTTTTGTATCTTCGCTATCAGATGTCATATATATACACCACAAAATATTTTAAGCATTTGTCTTTCCTAGATGTTTATGAATTCTTAAATTATGTTATTTATGTAAAATATTATAATAAACTACTATTAATAATTTACGCATGTTTTTTTTTCAATATATCAAACATAGCTAAATAATCTTTTCCACTTCCTTCTTTTACAGATTCAGCAGCAAGATATATTTTTGCTGCTGTCTGACCATATTTCTCTAAAGTATGCTCTAGCTGATTATGATATTTCTCTGCAAAATCATCAAGAGTAGGATTCTCTTTTCTATCTTTGCAAAATACATCATAAGATGCCTTGATATCTATTTTATTACCTTTAACAAGAGATTCATCGTAGTCATCTTCTATGAGAGAGCCGAATGTACTTTTATCTATTACCCCCGCACCTGTTATTTTACTGCCATCTGAATTGGCACCTGCATTCTGACCAGCAAACATATTTCTAAAATCAATATACAACCCACCTTTTTTCAAATATTCAGCTACGTCATCTACCCCTCCGCCTTTACCCCCGCCTAATCCGGGTTCTCCTTTATCGCCCTTCTCGCCAATACCATCTATCCCGTTTATCCCATCCACACCATCTCTGCAAGGTTTCAGTTCTTCATACTTCCCTCCAGACTTCTTGCCCTTCCCTCCAATAAGTGGCAGTCCAAGCTCAGCAAATTCCCCCAATAAACTATCCCCCCCAAATGGACCGTTATTTTTTGGCTTTCCTTTACCTGAACTATCATTAGTGCCCATATTCAGCCCAAAAGATTCATAATATTCTTCAGCTTCTACACCATCCGCTTGCACCTTTTTCAGAAGTCCACCACCGTTGCCCTTTTTCTCCATATCCTCAATTTTCCTTTTAAGTTTTGAATACTTCTCAAGGTCACTCTCATAACCTCCCGTACTTGACGTAGCCATCATAGTAGTAAAAATTACTACAAAAATAGCAACGAATATCTCTAAAATCATTTGGCACCAACACAATATTTCCTTATATACTGCATATATATTTAGCGAAGTAGTATATTAATTTAACTAAGCCACAACTCTCTGAAAATAATCTTGGAAAAAACAAAAGAAACAGAAAAAGCCCTCGAAATCAGACACGTCAGAACGACAAACAAACACTTATGCGTATGTCCTCAGGGCATCTGCAGACATTGGTTTAGGCGGTCCAAACTCAATCAAGTCATAGTGTCTATAAACCCCGACAATCGTATCAGCCGGCCTGGGCAGCACCCTCTTTCCACCCACACCTCCAAGTATATCCTGATAAGATTCCTTAATATAATCAACATGATCAAAGTCTTCTGTTAATGAAGGCGCATATTCCTCCAGCCCCTCAATCTCTCTCCTTGCAGCCACAGGACCGACTTCTGGCACCAAAAGAAGATCTTTTATAAGAGCCTTATATAGCTCAGTATCAGAAGAAAGTTTCTCTTTATTCAGCAATCCTAAATCCTCCAGTGCCTCAGCCATAGAAATCTGTTTTGGCTTACCTTCAACATATATTTGTTCCTCATATATTTTCATAATTTCTCCTTTCTCAGGCGCATCAACACCAAACATTTCTGAAAGTGCACCAACTTCACTGGCGACTCGTTTCGGACCAAGCCGGTAAACAGATGCTATCATACCCGTAACACCCTCTGCATCCCAAGGTGAAGAGTTATACCAGACACCATCGGGATCAGACCCTGAATATTGAGGAGATATAGGAGTTCCTCCAAAATAATCAGAAACCAACTCAGGACTCATTCCATCTATATCTGCGCCACCGACCATATAATCACCTGCGAACAAATCATTACTAATTGATATACAGGTGCAAGAACTTATAAATATTTGCCCTTATGGCTCTCTAGAAACCACCACCATAAACAACCCTCTCCTCTTCAGGATAACTATGACCAACAGAAATTATACGAACCACCTAACCGCAAACTATATATATCATCTTCACACATAGGATGTTTATGAACATGGACATATACGAAACAGTCTTTTATGATATATTGCAGATAGACCGCAGCTCTACTTTGCTAACCGGCGAATTCGGGCACGACATCGTATTTGGACTATTGATACCAAGCATCCTCTTAATACTAATCCTCAAAGAATTCGGCAAATTCTTCGCAGGAGACAGCAAACTGGCAGGCACTCTTGTGCCCATTGCAGGGCTGGCAGCGATCGTCGTCGGAGGCTTCTACGGGGTCATTGCCCAGTTTTCAACCATGCTCTTTGTAATAATGCTCGCTATGTTCATAATTGTATATTTTAAAAGGAGACTCATCACCCGGGGGCAGGAAGGCGCAATTACAGGCGCCATAAGCAGCGTAGCAGGCGATGAAATAGACCGGGCACTGAAGAAGGCAAACCCCGGCGAACGAAAAAGAGCAGAAAGAGAACTTGTAAATTTGATGGCGAAATGGGTCGAAATTGAAGAAAGTTTAAGAAGAATAACAGACGAGGCAAATAGAAGCGGTAAAGGTGCAAAAGATGTTATAATCGGCGGAAAACCTGCTGCAGAAGTTATAAGTATAGAGCAACAGAAGCAGAGCGATATAATATTAGAAATGATTGAGAAAATAGGGCTTTTCGGATTTAAGCGAAAAGATGTAGAGAAGATAATAGACCGCCTGAACTCTCCTCATGGAAAAATGTTAAAGAACAAAATAGATATTGCATTTAGAAAATGAAAGCAGGGTTGATTACTTGCATTGAAGTCACAAATAATACCCCTCACTTCTACCTCCCTCTTTCCTTCTCCTTTTCAATAATCTTGTAAACCGCTCTTTCAACCATATAAGGAGAATCAATATCCTTCAGCACATGCTCTTCAGAAACCACAACAAACACCACATCGCCGATATTCAGCACCCGCTGCGTTCGCGACTGCCTCACCCTCACATTCGTCAGTTTATCAAACGGTATTGCCTCAATATTCACCCCGCCGCTCTTCTCATCATACTTCCTGACAAGAACCCGCTCCGTCGTAATCAGTATCATCTCACGCCTCTTCCTCCACTCGCCTGTCCCTATAGGCACAGCCGAAAGAACAAGCAAAACAACCCCGGCAGCATAAGGAGACACAGGAAGAACATCCCCAATCACAAACGGAACAACAAAAGCAGCCACTGCAAGAGCAACAAGCAATATCCCGAGAATATAGTACTTCAAAAAAACCTTCCGCGACATTGTAGTATGATGTATCTTTTTCTCATTTGCCAGCAGGTGCCAGTTAACCATAAGATAATATTGAATCACTTAGTATAAATATATAAGGCATATCCGTTCGTTCAGAACGAACGATTCACCCTAAAACCGTTCGTTGAGAACGAACGCTATCTAGTAATCAACAATCCCCATATCCTTCCCAATCTCGCACCACGCCCACGCCCAGACAATCGCCTCAAAAGCCCGCACATAATCCTTTTCAGACAAAAAATGGCCGGAATCCGAGATATATGCATTGATATTAGCTAAATACTCTCTGCCCTTTAAAGACAGCGGTTTTATCTCAAGGGCCTTCAGCTTGCCCTGCCATTTTTCTGTTTCCTCTATCAGTTTCTTCTCAGTATCCATATTATCATCTACAATGTCTTCAGATATTCCTCTTCAGTAAAATGGAGTTTTGCAGGGATTATGATGCAGTGCGGCATATTCCCGAAATCCACATCATTCACATCCTTTATTCTCACATACACTATCTTTGAGCCGGAATCACTCCCAACATGGGCAAGACAGACAATTTTAGTGGACTCCCTGATGATATTCTTCTTCAGTTTTTTTTCAAGTGCAAGAAGCACTTCCACTCCTTCATTTGCAGTCATGCCGATATCAAGCAAAAGCAGGGTATGCAGACCATCTTTAAGATTCCTTGATATATTCTCATAAGGTGACTTCACAAAATAATTCTCCTTCGGGTACGGCAAAGACACAGTCCTCCCGAACTTGTAGAGCTGGAGCCCGCATTCAGCAACAGCCGTGAATATTGATGATGCATGTATGATAGAGACAGCAATTCGCTTTTTCCTGCAGCGCAATACAAGGTCAATATGAGTTGTCGCAGAAAGCGCATCTCCCCCGACAAGAAATGCCGTATCCTGCTTGCAGGCAGACTCAAAAATGATATCCTCCTCCTCTACCTGCTGCCTGTTCAGTATCTGTATCTTCTTCCCGGCATGCTTTTCAAGAGCACTCCTATTTACATTCACAGGGCATGTATAGAATTCCCCAAACACTTTCCTGCATTTCCTTAAAGCATCAGCACCCTTCAAAGACATGTCCCTCTCATCATATATGCCGGTACCTATAATGTAAAGCATAGTACATTTGTGATTTACGTAATTTTAAAATAATATGGTTCGCAATAATTGCCATGAACCTGAAAGATGCCCTTAAAGGCAGGCTATCCCCCGAAGAGATTGAATCCCTTGGCCGCTCTTTTGAAGTTATCGGCGATATAGGGATAATTGAGCCAACAGGAAGCCTCTGCAGGAAAAAACATGAGATAGCCCAAGCGCTCGTCAGCGTCCAGAAGCATGTGAAAGTAGTGCTCATGAAAACAGCAGATGTCAGCGGAACCTACAGGCTTCCGCAATACGAAGTAATTTATGAAGACAAGAACAGGGATTTCTCCTGGGTTCCAAAAGCATTCAGGCCAAAAAGTGCCAAAGAGACAATCCACCGCGAGCACGGCTGCAGGTTCAAAATAGACCCGACAAAAGCATACTTCTCAGGCAAAATGGCCACCGAAAGAGGAAGAATAAGCGACATGGTCCGCGATGGTGAGAAGATTCTTTGCCTCTTTGCAGGCATCGGCCCGTTTCCGATTGTAGTCGCAAAATCAAAAAACGTCAATATAACTGCAATAGAGATAAACCCAGATGCCATAGCCCTTTTCAGGGAAAACATAACACTAAACAAACTCACAGGCAAAATCAACATTATCGAAGGCGACGTTGGCAAAATCCTTCCGCAAACCAGCAAAAACTTCGACAGGATCATGATGCCCGCACCAAAAAACGCAGCAGACTACCTCGAAGAGACCCTCAAAAAAGCAAAAAAAGGAACAATAATCCATCTATACACTTTCCTGGGCGAAGAAGAACTCCAAAGCATAGGCAAAAACATTGCTGAGCGCTGCAAAAAAGCAGGAAAAGAAGTAAAGATACTGCACACCAGAAAATGCGGGAACATCGGGCCATATCATTACAGGGTTGTTATTGATTTCAGGGTATAGTCTGGAGCAACAGGCATAAAAATGCATATTCTGCGCAGCATAAGATAAACATTAAAAAAACTACGTTAATTAATAGACAATAGATATATAAGAAAAAACATCCGGGGCCTTAGGGTAGCTTCATGAGATAGCGAGCGCTTACAATGGTTCGCATGCTAAAATCATGCAAAATCAGGCTTTTGGCTCGCTTCGCATGCTAAAATGGTCCATCCTTCCAGCTCGGGGAGCTGGTGACCTGTGTTCAAAACATGCATCTGCAAACAAAATGCAGGCGCATGGGAATATCACAGGGGCCCCACCAATAGTTACCGGGACCTTGGGGTAGCTTCATGCGAAAACGCGCATCAGTGTGCTTCGCATGCTAAATTGGTATCCTTCCGGCTTCGGGGGCCGGGGACCTGCGTTCAAATCCCTTTTTTTT
>JAUVEK010000087.1 GCA_030594795.1 Candidatus Nanohalarchaeota archaeon
GCTTTTCCCTATTGTTGACTCTGAAAATTTTTCAATAATTTTTTTATCTTTTTTAGCCATAAAACAACCTCCTTTTCAGTCAATGATATAATTCCAGACTTTGTCACCAACCCAGTGAACGCTCTTTACTGCCTTGCCCTGTTTCATGTTATTCATCTCCTCTGCACTTTCAAGTGATATACCCACACAAAGTGCCTTGCCATTCTTCTCATCAACGACAATCACAGTATCGCCTTCAGAGATATTCTCATCAATACGGGTTATACCCGGCCTCATGACATCTGCACCGGAACAGACGAATTTTACTGCGCCCATGTCTACTGTGATTTTTTTGAAATCATTCTCTCTCCCGTGAACAAACTTAAGTGCAGGGAAAAGCTTCCTGTCAACATAGAAAAACGATGGTATATTGTTTATAAGCACGAGTTCAAGGTCATCGTCTTTTATGTACTCTACTTTTGTGCTCCTGGATATGTTGGCAGATGGAAACATACTATTGATTTTCTTTGTGACTTTTTTTGAAAGGAAATTGCGCTGCATGGAGTAAATTGCGCATCTGAAATATAAATATTGATTGCCAAGATGTTATGATGGAAAAACATGATGTTGTAATAGTCGGCGCAGGCCCCGCAGGTCTGAAAGCAGCCGAAATTCTTGCAGGCGCAGGAAAAGACGTTCTGGTCCTTGAGAAGAATGAGATTGTTGGTCCAAAAGTTTGCGCAGGAGGAATTTCCACGAAATGCAAAAACCTCGGGATACCGAAGAATCTTTTTGAACGCAGTTTTGATTCTTTTCGTTTACTTAGGTCACACCATGATATTGTTGTAAAATATAATAAGAGTGTAGGATATACTATAGATAGAGCAGTTCTCGGCACATACATGAGAAAAAGAACTGAAGACAATGGCGCAACTATTAGAACAAGTAGCAGAGTCACATCAATCACAAAGGACTATGTTGTCTGTTGCGGCAAAAAGATAAAATACAACTATCTTATTGGTGCAGATGGCAGTATCTCCACATTAAGAAAATATCTGAATTTGCCTACAAATAAAATTGGCATTGGAATGCAATATCTTGTAAATCAAGAGACTGACTACGTAATGGGCTGTTTTGACCACAAAATATTCGGCTCAGAGTATGTGTGGATATTTCCGTATAAAAAATCATTTTCAGTTGGAACGAGCGCAAAATTAGGAACAAAGAACATTCCAGAACTGCGCAAGAAACTTGATTCATGGTGCAAAAAAAGAGGCATTGACTTAAAAGGCGCAGAATTTCAGGCTACGACTATCAATTACGATTATCAGGGATTTAAGTTCGGTAACATATTTCTGGTTGGCGATGCCGCAGGACTTGCATTTGGATTTAGTGGAGAAGGTATTTATTCTGCAATAGTTTCAGGAAAAATTGCTGCGCAATCCATTATTGATAAAAATTATGACTATAACAAAGACATCTCAAAATTATTGAAACACAAAAGATTGCAGGAATCCATATTACCTTTTTTAGAGCAGGAGCACATCAGACCTATATTATTTGAGTTCATAGCTCTTGGTTTAAGAACTCGTTTGGGCAGAGAGATTTTTCTTAAATTCTTCGCATAATCATCACCCCATACCACGCCTTTAGGTTGGCATTTGGTGACAATATCATAAAAGGATTCTTCATATCTTCTGGTCAAAAACAGGCATAGTGTGATTGCGACGGTATCAACCGCAGGTTATATTCAATCAAAAGAAAGACCTTTAATTTAAGCAGGAGGAATTTTATTCCGATAGATTTTTAATTAATCAATAATATCATTTAACTATGGCATCTCATTTAGATACTGGAACTTACTACAATCATCTTCAAATAATGTACGATATATTTTATTCAAAGAGCACTTCGGGTTTGCATTATGGTTTTTGGGAGAAAAATACAAAAACAACTGAAGAATCAATTATCAACACTAATAAATTTGTCGTTAAATGTTTGGACATTAACGACAAAGATATAATTCTTGACGCTGGTTGTGGAATAGGGGGAACATGTCTATTTATAGGAAAACGATACAATGCAAAGATTATCGGTATTACTCTGTCAAAGAGGCAATTGACAAGAGCGAGTAAGAAAGCAAACACAGTTGGACTAAATAATGTTACTTTTTCTCAACAAGATTATACAAAGACTGATTTTAAAGATAAGTCATTTACTAAAATATACGCAATCGAAAGTATTTGCCATACAAAAAACAATTTAGATTTTCTTATTGAGGCATATAGATTATTGAAAAACAATGGAAAGCTAGTGATTTCAGACGGTTTTCTTGCAAGAGAAAATCTTAATAAAAAGGAAAAGCAAGTATTAAAGAACTGTTTGACTGGATGGGGATTACCTAATCTATCTACCAAAGAAAAATTCTTTGAAGATTTAAAAAAAGCAGGTTTTAGGAATATCAAATATTATGATAAGTTTAAATCAATAAGAAAAACAAGAAATAGAATATTTAGGTTAGGTTTATTTGGATATTTACTTACCTTACTAATGTATACTTTTAGATTAGTACCAAAATGCATTCATGATAATACAATAATGTGTATTAATCAGAAGAGATTATTTTCTGATAAGAACAATATTGCAACATATGGTGTTTTTATTGCAGAAAAATAAAAAAGAATCTCATTCTATTAACAAAAGTTATTACTTGTTTAGTCCCATCTTCATCACGCTATAAAGCGCCTTCAAATCAGCTTCAGTATTAAAGCACCCGTCCTTTGTCAGCGCCACCCCATATGATACAATATTTCGCGGCGCAAGAGAACGCATAACCTTGTTAAGCTCATAATTGCATGCAAGTAGAACAATCCCGTCAAACTTCTCGCTTTTTACAATATACTTAACAGCAGAAGATCCGGTCAAAATAAACACCTTAATACCCAGACCTGAGGCAACCTTTTTTATCTCAGCATAAGGGCACTTTCCACATGATTTGCACTGTATGCCATTCCTTGCGCTCGGTGCGGGACAGTCAAGTGACCTCATGCAATGCGGCGCAAGAAGTATCCTCTTTCTGGTCTTTTCATATCTCTTTTTATTTGCCTCATTCTTCAGTTTAACCATAATTGCATCAAGCTTCTTCCAGTTCCCAAAAGAGGCATACAGCGTTTTTAAGGGCATGTAAAAAAAATCAAGCACACCTGCAAAAAAAGAATAAAGCATAATCTTCCGCGTCAGCGCAATATACCCGAAAAAGAGCGATACCGCTACGAGAACCACAGCAATCCAGGCGCCATACACAATAAACTTTCCAAACAATTCATACATTATTATAGCCTCATCTTATCAATAACATCCTCAACATTTACAGCAGTACTAAAGCACCCGTCCCTAAGCAGCGGCACTCCCTGCACCGGAAGGACAGGCGACAGGTCATGCATTGACTCATTCAGTTCCCCGAAACACGCGATTCCAAGAGCAGCTTTTGGCTTGTGCAGCTTTATGATCTTCCTCACAAAACTGTCGCCAGGCACAATAAACATCGTATATCCAAACTTCTCGCACTCCTTTTTCAGTCGCGAAAAATCGCATCTTCCGCAGCCAAGGCAGATATACCCAACACGCGGTTCGCACCGTGCCTTGCATTCCGGATGCCTCATGCACTGCGGTCCGACCAGTATCTTGTCCTTTCCCGCAACCCTGAACTTATCAAGCAAAACAGCATTTCTTACCTCAATCATGATTTCATCAACAAGCGTGCTTCGGATAGAAAAAACCCTGCACACCCATTTTGCAGGAGAATACAGTAAATCAAGCACAAATAGAACAAAATTAGGGAACAATATCCTCCTTTTCTTAAAAGAATAAAACCCGAGCCCCATAGCAACAATTAACACAGAGAAAATAGCTATCAGACCATAAACAGCAATCCTGCCTATCAGTTCGTACGGTACAATCATACTTTCTTCTTATTCAGCGCAGTTTTAAATAACTGAATGCCTTATTTCTCTTTCAGGCATCTATACGTCTTTTTCATTCCCTTTTCCAGATCATATTTCGGCTTATACCCAAGCTCTTTTTTTGCTTTTTCTATGCAGACAATTCTTTCTCTTATCAGTCTCTCGATACTTGACCTCATTTTTGTGACATTCGGCTTTTTCCCAAGTATCCTGCACTTTGTCTCATGCAAAAGCGCCATCGTTTTAACCAGAAAAACAGGAACATGCTTGTCTGGTTTCCTGCTGCTGCTCACTTTTGCAATTGTCTCATAAACTTCCCTGTATGTATGCGGGTCATCATCTGCAATATGATATATCTTGTTCTTTGCTTTTGGCTTTAGCATCAACACAAGCGCATCCACTGCATCATCCACGTAAACCAGATGCCAGTGATTGTCCCCGGATCCGATTATCGGATAATCTTTTCTTGCAGCCCTGAATATCTGCCTCCAGAAGCTGTTTGGACCGCAGATGATTGTAATTCTTGCAATTGTATATGCAACTCCTGACTTGATTACAAGCCTCTCAGCCTCTGCCTTGCTCTTCTCATATTCTGTGGAAGGATTGTACGGCATATCCTCAACAGCAGGCTTTTCAGTATATCCCAAAACCCCGATTGAGCTTGGAATAATTATCCTCTTTACACCTGAGTTCCTGCACGCGCTTATTACATTTCTTGTGCCCTCAACATTCACCTTGTACATGAGCGGGTTGCTCTCATCAAGAATCGCTGCCAGATGATACACTACATCAATGCCTGTGAGTGCTTTTCTTATCTTCTTTTTATCAAAAATATCCCCGATTATCAACACAGCGTTCATCTTCTCGATTTCACTGCTTCTCTCATTGGAAAAAACGCAGACCTTATGCCCCTTTTTTAACAGCGCCCTAACCAGTCTCTCCCCGAGAAAGCCTGTTCCGCCAGTGATTAGTATTTTCATAAAATCATCCCATCAACCAAAATACGCGCCAACAAGAAACGCGAAAATACCAAGAAACATCCCGGTTTTCACCATCTTCTGCGCACTTTTGGGGTCTTTCAGCGTCGTCGAATAAAGAAGCACCCACATGCACGGCATTGCAGAGAGAACATAATACTCACCGAACATCCGGCTCATGTAAGGCAAAACTGCGCTCAGGGCACCCAAAGCTGCAAACATCCGGGCAATATTCATTGAAACTGCGCCGCCAAGCAATATAGGCAAAGTCCTTGCGCCAAGCGCCTTATCTCCCTTCATATCCTCTACATCCTTGAATATCTCGCGCCCCATGGTAGTCAGAAACGCAATAAAAGCAAGGATCAGGACAGGAGAATTCAATATATCAAAATTGCCTGCAATCAACCCCCCGGCAACAAAAGTGACAGCAGCAAGGAAAGAATCAGTGATGTTGCCAATAATTGCAATCTTTTTTAGTTTCCATGCATATAATGTGGAAACCATGAAGTTAAACACAGCAATCCAGAAGAAAGGCGCACTTACAAATAAAGACAATCCGATGCCTATAGCACTCAAAAGCAGGTAATAAGATAAAGCCCGCCCCGGGCTTATTTTCCCGGAAGGGAGCGGCCTTTTTGGCTTATTGATCTTATCGATCTCAAAATCAAAAAAATCATTGATTACATTCCCGCCGGCGCAAATAAAAAACGCAGCAGCTAAAGCAGGCAGAATAAGGGTGACATCATAAACCGAAGACAGTACAGCCCCGACAAAAACACCCAAAACTGCAAGAAAGCAGACATTCGGCCTTATTATCTTCCAGTATGCATTCATACAGCAACTATTCAATTAACATATTTAAATATTTTGAAGAAACAATAGATGGTATGAAAATCGGTAA
>JAUVEK010000011.1 GCA_030594795.1 Candidatus Nanohalarchaeota archaeon
AAGTGTGTTGAGAAGTCAACCTTTGTGTCTGAAATTATGGCGGTGATGTTTATTGTATGGTCTCCTTCTGTTTCTGTCGGGTAGTTGGCACTATAAAGTCCGCATTCGGATCCTTGTGTGACTGTTCTGTCCACAGTAGAATAGGTTGCTTTTTGATTGTCGGGGTTTGTAACTGTTAAGGATATGTCTGCGCTGCAGACGGGGTGTCCCTCTTTGTCTAAGACAACTATGATGAATCCGGCTGTCTCTCCAGGTTTGTAGATGCTTTTTTTGGTGTTCAGGGAGACCAGGCCCCAGGGGAATTCCTTCTCCTCTGTGTAGGTTTTATTATCTTTTGTCAGCATTACTTTTAGTTTGTAGATTCCTGCCTGCAATGACCTCTTTTTGGGCAGCTTGATGGAGAATTTTCCTTCCCTCAGTTTTTCTATTTCCGGTTTGATGCCTGTTAATTTTCCATTATGATAGACAAATGTGCTGATTGATTCTTTTTCTGTTATGAGTGTTTTTAATGCTTTTTCTGGTTTGCTGTGAGTGGATATAGCTGATTTTTTGCCTGATTCTGCAGATTCTTCTTCTGTTATGTAGCTGAGTTCAAATTCAGGGTTTTCGTTTAAGCTGAAGTGCTTTTTGTAGGACTGAATGTTGAGGATTGTGAGGTCTATCTCTATCTCGAATTCCTGCTCGGAGGTGTGGGGGGTGAGCCATGATATTTTGTCTATCTTTGCGTTGTTGTTCGTGTCTATGTATTGGACATTGTATAGGGGGCTGTTTGTGATTTCTACTTTGGTGTTGTTGATTATGTGATATAGTTTTATTTTGGCTTTTTCTGTTTCATTGATATAAATATGGGTTAAGATGTTCATGTAATGGATGTTATCTGTGGATGTTACTTTGATGCGCTTTGTCCATTTTGCTTCAGATATGACTGGTCTGTCTTGTGACAACTCGGGGGCAGGTGTGTAGTATTTTATTTTGTAGTGGCTTTCTTGTTCGGCATTTAGCTTGTCATTTATGGTGAAGTGTTTGAATAATTTTTGTGAATGTGTTGAGATACCACTGACTTTTTTTGTGTTAATTGTTAACTGCGCATCTTCACCTTTCTTTGTTGCAACTATATTGTCTGCGATGGTTGGAGTTTCAAATTCTATGTTTATATCGACGGGCCGATTGTTGTTGTTTTTTGCGCGGATTATTTTTGTCCATTCAACGGGTTTGCCTATCTCGGCTGCGCCCTGTGTTTCGCTTAGTATTTCTATTTCTGTCTCATTCAGAAGCGGCTTTTCCGGGATTTTTCCATAGTAGATGTAGTATGTCCTGGTTTCTTTTTTTTGCGGCATGATGGATAGGAGCTGCCCTGTTATTGAGTTTATGGGAGATGATTTATTTTCCAGGGTTTCTTTTGGTTCGGCAGGAGGGGTCGTTTCAGCAGCAGAGTCGTTGGATGCAGGTGGTGATGCAGGTTCTTTATCTTCCGGTTCTGCGGTGAGGGATTCGTTTTTAGGTTCTTCTCTAGTTTCGTTGGAGCTTTCTTCGTCTGGTTCTTCAGTTAATTCTGTTGATTCATTGTATGGATTGTCGCCTGTCTGATTTTGCTGCTGCCCGTCAGGGGTGGATGTTTCGTTTCCAATAGTCGAGTTGTCTAATTGCTCCGGGGGTTCTGTTGGAGCAGTGTCATTTATCCGGATATTGCCGAGGATTGTTTCATTAGTGCCATTTATTTGTGGAAGGGATATATTGGCTGTCTGATTTGCCTGGTTTTGTTCTGTGGGCGGCTGCGGGATGGTGATGTTTTGGGTGTAATTAGCATCTCCTGTAAGGTTGGTATGTGTTTCGTTTGTCTGGTTTATATACGGCAATGTCTGGTTAATTATTAACGAAGCGTTTTCCTGTGTGATGTTGGCTGTATAGTTAAGTGTCTGGTTCAATCCTGTCTCGTTTGTTGTGATATTTTCTGCAATAGTGTCATTTTCCGGCTGGATGAAGTTTTTGAAGAGAACTGCGGCGGATTTGCAGGTGCCGTTTTCATAGGTCTCGTTGTAGGTTACGAAGTCTACTGGCTCGTTTTCAGATATGACCAGTATCCCGTCTTTGCACCTTTCCGGGCGGTGTTTGCTGAACCGGATGAATACACTGGCGTTTGGCTGCGTGGCGTTTACTTCGATTGTTTTCATGTTTTCGAAGCTGTCGGATCCGTAGGTGACGTATCCGGTGTAATTTCTGATGTGAATCATAAGGAAGAACATAGCCAAAGCTATTAAAATCCATGCGGATTTTCTTGCTAATTTGCTTCCAGAGTAACGAAATCTATATATACTAAATCGACCTTATATGTTTAGTAACGCCTCCGTTTTTTTCTATAGGGAAAATATGAAATTTGCGAGATTGAAGTGCTCGGTACAAGAGATTTCCATTACTGTGGGTTGGGTTTTGGGTTAGCTTTGGCTTTTCTGCAGCTATTGACTGAGACTTAGGGATATTGCGATGGCCAGTGATTTGTAAAGTGCCCTGATTTTGATTAAGGATTCTCTACACTGCCTGTATGCAACTATATCAATATAGTGGTATTAAGATATATATAGATATCCCATAGCTTGCGAGCCGGATAATAGTCTATCTGTTAATGGCATTAACTCCTGTACGAAGAAAGAGATTGAGAGGTATCACTGAACCGAAAGATTTAAATAGATTTGTGCAATTACATAATGTTATGCAATCGCATGAGGTGTTATTAAATGGAAAGGATGACATATTCAGTGCACAGTGACTTGAAGAAAAGATTGGATGCACATCCCGATATAAACTGGCCTGAAGTGTTTAGGGAAGGGCTAAGGAAGAAGCTGGAAACACTGGAAAAGTTGCATGCAAAAGGTGAGTTGTAAACCCAAAAGAACTTCCTGTTCTTTGAGGCTTTTAAATTGAGGTGATTTAAAAATGGCGTGCATCACTGTCCCGGTAGAAGAATCATTTAAAGAGAGAATGGCTCTGTTTCCATGGGTAAACTGGTCAGAAGTTGGCAGGGAAGAAATGCTTAAACGTGAAATATTTGAAAGATATATCAAAACACGGAAGTTATCCAAAGAAGATGAAGAATTCTGTGAGAAAATTGACTGGCATCCTGTGGATGAACTTCCTCTGAAAGAATCGTTCATCAGGGAGCTGGAACAGGCAAAGAGTGAGCCTTCCGGTAAATCAATGACCATTGATGAGTTTAGAAAGTGGTGCGATGAATTATGAATGTTGATGCATCCAAGATTCAGAGAACACTGGGAAAGCTCAAGAGGAAAAATATTGTCTTGTTTAAGGATGCTATGAGAAAAATCTGCCAGATTGCTCTTTGTGACGAGATTTCTGTTCAGCATTTCAAGAATCTCAGGCATGACTCGAGTGAGTTCAAAAGAGTTCATGTAGGTAATTTTGTTCTCACTTTTATAGTCAAGGCACGAATAAATTGAGTCCAGTGCCTTGCCATATACATCAAGGCAAATTGGTTTTTTGTTGAAATTTGCTCATTTATTTCATGCCTTGAGTATACTATCAAAGGCAATACCGTTATCTTCGAGAAGTTTGCCCATCACGATGAAGCTTACAAATGAATCTTTTTTCTTTTTCTCTATTTTCCTGTAAATCCTGTGTTCGGGGCAAAACATCAATCGCCAGTGTGCTGCCTGTCAATATATGCCTGCTTTTTTCTGGTCTGATGGTTCCTGATTGCCCTGCAAGTAATAAGGGTCTGAGCTGGCTGTGTGTGCTGAGGGACGGGATGCATGAGATGCCGGCCGGGTCCCAGGGGGTGGGGACGGGTTCGTGCTGCTTTGGCCAAGCACGGCCTGGCGCATTGCTTCTGTTTTAATGGTTTGCTCTTCCAATGGCATGCCTATGAATTTGCTGAATATCCATGCATATGTTCCGGAGAGGTATGCAAAGAACATTATGCGCAGTAATTCAATGGTGGCGAAGAGGGTGAATACTATGAGCCATGGATAGTATGGTGAGACCTGCTTTATCATTGATTCCGGGAGAAGGGCTGAGGACATGCTGGCATTCAGTTCCTGCTCGAATTGCTCATCTATCCCGGATTTTGCCTGCGCATCAATTTGGGCCATGTTTTCTCTCAGGGCAGCAGTACACTTGTCGCGCTCTTCGTTTGTCAGATGGGACATCCCTGATTCCATTGAGTTAAGCAGGTCGTCTTCCATGTATTCAATAAACCTGTATGTCTGCTGCTTTTGATTGTCCATAGAACCTTCTATTATTGCGGGCATTATATTGCCCATCGCCTCTCCCATGTCGGATTTTAAGCGGTCCTCAGGCGCCTCGAGACCGGTGTGAAGCAGCAGATATGCTGAGAGGAGTATGACTATGTTCAGTACAAGAAGTGATTTTCCTGTGCTGTTTCTGGTTATGTCAAATACGCTTATCTTTTTGTAGTGCTCTTTGTCCTGGTATGATGTGTAGTATGCCAGGAATGAGGAGATGATAAAACCTATTGATACCAGAAGTGAGGGTATGGATATTCCAAGACAGAAGAGTATCAGAGGGGTTACCAGCAGGGGGGCAAGAAGTATTGTATAGTCAGGCTCTTTTGCTGATAGTGAATACAGGCACAGTATGGAATAAGATAGTGGAAATAATATGATGAATAGTATCAGCGGCGCGAGGCTTATGCCTAAGCTCTCATTGGTGAACATTTTCGTGCTCAGCCCCATGGGATTGAATATATGGTCGCCTGTTATGCCTGATTGCGAGAGGATGATGAATGACAATGCAGCTACAAGTATGAATGATATTAGTGCCAGATTCCTTGTTAAGATGATGACCACCTGTCTTTCCTGTGATAATTGTATTTCGGCTCCTGCTTTAGAGCGCGCTTCAGCTTTTCGAGATATTCGCCTATCTTTTGCTTTGCGGTGTTTTTTGCATTGGATAATGGGTTTGTGCTTTTTTTTTCAAATCCGTATTCTGTGGGTATCTCAGGGAGCCACATGTAGTAGAGGAGGAATGAAACCAGTATAATTATTATTATGATTATTGCTATTATTATGTTTTGCCTTATTTTTTTGTTTTTCTTTTCTATCTCGTTCTGGATTGTGGAATCTATGCCCTGCAATTCGAGTTTTAAAATATCGGTGATTATGCTGTCTGCTTTTGCATAGTCGTTTTCTTCGATTGCAAGTTTCAAATCATCTAATAGTTCTTCTGCTCTTTTGAGTTTGCCATCCAATGGAGTTATCCTTTCGTCTTTTGAGGGCATGAGGGTGAACATATCGCGGCGAAGTTTGCGTATTTTATTTTCCAGGTCTGCGCTGATTGAGTTTATCCTTTGTTTTGATGCATCACCGGGAGTGATTCGGAGTGTGAATGATGCTGTGGTGTTTGTGCCATTGCATGATTCGAGGTATATGGATATGTTGTAGTCTTTTATTATTGATGCGTCTGATGAGATGATGCTTATGTTGATCGGAATCTCTTTTCCTTTTTTTAATTCGGGTATCATTCCTGAGGATTGAAATTTGAGCAGCTCTACTCCTGTGTCATTGGATATCAATTCTAATGTTATGTTTTCCAGGACCGTATCCCCGGTGTTTTTTAGTGTGAAGCTGTATGTTGTGTTTTTGCCCTGCTCAAGATATATTTTTTCCTGGTAACCGGTGATATTCAGGGCTGCTGCACCAGGGGACGGGCCGGGGATGAGTGCGCCTTGCGCCTGCATTTCTGATAAATTGGTGATGGTTATGTATTTTTCTTTGTTCCAGCCGCTTATTTTGAAGCCGGCGATGGTTTTCTCTGCGCTGATTTCGAAGCGGTATTTGCCGGATCTTGTTATGTTTTTCAGGTTGCTGCAAGTGTATTCGCCTGTGGAGTTCAGGGTTGCTGTGCCTGTGTCGTTGTAGTTGTTCGGGCCTTTTATGAGGCATGTGACGGCTGCGCCTTCTGTCAGGGTGTTGTTGCCCGGGTCTTCACTATAGTCTACGCGACCTGATATGCTCATTTTTGTGCTCTGGTTTGTGTCTATGTACCCGTCTGTGTGAATGTTTACTTCGATGTCCAGCCATTCTGTGTCGATTGTTGTTGTGTTTGATACCGTCTTTGTTATGTCAAGCGGGGAGAGGCCTGTGACTGAAAGAGTGTAGTATTCCTCTTTTGTTTTTGGTATGTCTATGTAGAATTGGGCTTTGCCATCTGTGCCTGTGTTCTGGTGTGCCGTGCGCACTACGGTGCTGTCGCTGTTCTTTAATTGCGCTGTGATGTTTGCCATATGGACCGGATCTGTTCCTGTGTTGGTGCCTACCTCAATTGAGATGTTGTCGCCTTGAGAATATATTTTGTCTGTGAAGTTTGTGAGTATATGAATTGAGTTTATGTAGTTTGTTATGTGGAATGTCCTGTTCCAGGATGCTGTGTTGTTCATGCTGTCTTTTGCTGCGAGGTACAAGGTTGCGGGGCCTACAGTTGAGCCTGTGAAGGCGTATTCTATGTCTATGTTGCCCAGACTGCCTGTGGTGTAGGGGGATGAGGAGGATATTGCGGATGAGTTTACTGTGACTGCTGCGCCCGGGATGCTGAGGTACGAGGTTAAGGTTGAGTTCACTGCGTCTCCTGCCTGGTTTTTTATGTGACCCACTATCCTGAAAGTGTCGTCCGGCAGGAAGTACCAGTCAATATCGTTGGGCTTTGCTGTGGATACGAGCGCCACGTCTGTTATCTCAAGTGATGACTGGTCGAGCTGGAGCCAGATGGTGTCGTTGTAGGCTGCGTTGCCTGCCATGTCTTCTACTGTGACATTGAGGTTTACGTTTTTGTTGCCTGTTTGCGGTACTATGAATGAGCCTTCGCATTTGCATGTCTTGTAGGTTGGGTTTTTCTGGATGTATGCCTGAGATACTTGGGTTCCTCCGAAGTAGATTGAGCATAATCTGCTTCCAAGTGAGTTCATGAAGCCTGTGTGTGTGTCGGTTACGTTTATTGAGTAGCCTACTGTGTATCCGTTTTTTGTCCATGCAAGGGGAGACGGGCTGATGATGCTTATCTCTGGTTTTGTGTTGTCGGTGCCTGCGCTCATTGAGACTGCCTGCCCGGATGTGGACTCTGAGGGGTCTGCGGTGATGTATGCCTGCATAGTGAGGGTGCCTGTGTATGCTGTGTCAGGGTCATCCGGGTAGTCGAGCCACATGAATAGTTGTTTCTGGTCGCCTGAGTCTGTGGTGGGCGCGTGGGCGGTCTCTATATCTTTGTATGTTGTGTTTAGGTAGGTTTGGCTTCCCGGTGTGTCTGCGAGGGCTGCGCCAAGGGTGTTGTTGCTGACAGGTATGGTGCTGCCACCCAAGAAATCTGTTGATTTTACTTTCCAGCTGTAGGGGGCGTTTGATGTTATTGTCAGGGGGATATATGTGAGGTCATAGCCGTCTGATGTCAGTTCTGCTGTGTGATGGTTGTTTGTGTTTTTTCTGCCGGGCTCGAATTCGACTGATGATTTTGAGACCTCAAGCTGGAGATAATAGGTGTTGTTTAGTGTGATGGTTTTGGTTTTTTCCTCTGTGCCGTTGTTTGCTCTTAAGTGTATGGTCCAGCTTGATGTGTCTGAGTAGCGGGATGATTTGGAGGGGGTGAAGACGAATTTTGATGTTGATGCTGGGGTGATGTGTGAGTTTGGCTTGTCTATTGCCCAGCTGGTCTGCGTCGGGCGGATGTCGGCAAAGAGTTCTTCGCCGGAGTTGTTTTTCCATTCGACCCATGCGCACCTGTCTGCGCTTTGCTGATTGTCGGTGTTGTAGCATGCGGATTGTGTGGTCTGGGCGCTGTCGTATATTGTTATTGAGAGTTCTTTGAGGGATGCGTCTGTTATGATGAATGCGAGTGTCATCTCGTCTGTCGGGGTCATTGCGGGTGCGGGGGTTGTGGTTGCGCCGTTGTCGTCTTCATAGAGTATGAGTGAGGTTATGTTGAAGGCTGATGCCGGTTGTGTGAGGCATAGGAGGTGCAGTAGTATTGCGAAGAATATGGTTATTTTTTGTGTTTTTTGCATGGTTGTATTATTGGTTGTTGGGGTTTATATTTTTTTGATTTTTTTGCGTGTGCGCAGGGAAGGGAGTTATTTACATGGATAAGTGAAGAGTGTAGGCAGGTTATTGGTGAAAGTTATAAAGTGCATCGGTAAGTTTTTGGTTTAAGTTACCGATAGAGAATGTAGGTTTTGATGGCGTATTTAGATGTTTTCGAGGCTGATGCTTACTTTTTCGATTTTTTGCCTTGTCTGAAGCTCGTTTCCGTCAAGAAGGTCGATTTCTGCCATGCCCAAGTCAAGAGATGCGTTATCGAGAAGAATCTGCTGCCTAAAGATGTCTTTTCCTGAGCTTTTTTCTTTCTCGAGCAGGCTTTGCTTTTGTTCGTAAAGGGTTTTTAGGCGCTGTATCTCGCTTTTTAGGTCCTTGCCCAGTTTCCTGTTTTGCTCTATGGTTTCTTTGAGGGTCTGTTTGATATCTTCTGATTCGGTCACGGGGTGCACTGCTGGTTCCTGAATCTCATGTGAGTATCCCGGATGTGGCTGGTTATCAGCGGCATTTTTAGACGATTGTGGCGGTTTTACTTTTCTGAATATGTTTTTTACTTGTTGCATATGCTTTTGACACAGCGATTGCTCGCGGGGTTCCTGAACCGGAGAGGGAAAGTCATCACTTTTGGACTGCTGCGGTGTGCTTTTATGCGGGGTATGTTTTGAATCATCATGTTCCATTTGTTTGTTAAGTTCTTCCTGATGCGGTTCTACTGTGGTTATGCCCTTAGGTTCAGTTGCGCTGAGCGCAACTGGTTTCGGATTGTTTGTTTGCGTTGCGAACTCATCTTTCATGTGCTTTTGAGGTTCACGGTTCTTCTGCAGCTTGAGTACCTGAGCATTAATGCTGTTTATTTTTGCATCCAGACTATGATACAATTTGCCGCCGGATTTTATCTTTTTGTTGAGTGTTGTAATTACGCCTGAGGGCATATCGATACTGTCTTTCAGATATCTTTGATTATCTTCCAGATTTGCCAGTGAATCTGAAAAGTCTTTTATGTTTTTGTTTGTTTTGTCTGTTGTTTTTGATAATTTTGATGCCTGTTCTTCTTTTATGCTGTCTTTTTCCTGCTTTAATGAGTTTATATCTTTTTTGATTTGCTTTAGTGCAGAATTGTATTTTTTAAATTCTTCCATTTTTGCATTGATTGTCTCTAATGTCTGTCTCTTAATCGCTGTTCTCCCGGCTTTCTGTGATGCTTCCATTTTGCTAAATTGTTCGGTATGAAGCTGAAGGTTGCGTTTTAGGGATGATACTGCTGTTGCTTTTTTGTCTGAATCCTGCTTTAAATTCGCAATGTTCTGCAACAGGGATTGCTCTTTTTTTTGCAATATTGATAGTATGTTTGCTGTGGTGCCTGATGCATCTACTATTTTTTTGTTTAGGCGGGTGATTTTTTCTGTGATATTTTCGTATTCTGCGGTTGAGGCGGCGCTGATTTTCATGTCTATATCCTGTTTTAAGTTCGCAAGGTCATCTTTTATGGTGCGCCCATCTGAGCGAATCATTGATACCTGGCCGGCCATTTGCGAGATGCTTCCTTTGAGCTTTTCTGTGTTCATGCTTATTTTTTTGTCAAGTTCTGTGTGGATGGTTCCTTTGAAGTCTCTTAAAATAGTTTCGTTCAGGCCTGATTTGATGCCCGGGTCACACGAGGCTGTATATCTGCCTTCTGCAGACATCTTGTCGAGCATTGTGCCTACAATGTCTTTTAGTGTTTTTATTCTCGTGTCAAGTTCTGCGGATTTGTTGTCCTGCTCCTGCTTTACTTTAGCGAATGAGTCTTTTGACAATAATGAGTCGGTTTTTACTTCTATTGAATCGGTTGATTTTATCATGTCCCTGAGCATCTCGTTCGTGTCGTCAATCTCTTTTTTGTATTTCTGGAATTCTGAGAGGCGGCTGTCAAGTTCGGCAAATATTTTTTCTGTCTTGGCTGCCATGCGGGCGGTGTATTTTTCACTATCATTTATTTTTTCGGCCTGCTTCCTGATTTGTTTGGAGATGTCGAGCATGTTTTCGTAGCTTTTGAATTTGTCAAGGATTTTTTCTGTCTTCCGGGTGGCTTTCCCGATCTGGTCGAGCCGGTTTTTCTGGAGCTCCTGCTGGGCCTGTACTTTCATTACCTCAGCTGCCTGGTCCTCTATCTCACGGTGGATCTTCTCGGGTTTCATGTGCGCTGCGGCTTCTTTTGTTTTTTCAAACTCATCTTCGATGCGGGCAAATGTGTCTTCTTTTGAGAATATCATTGATCTTAGTTCGCCCACTTCTTCCGCTAGATTTGCCATGCGTTCACTTGTTTCTGATTTTGATGATTGTATCATCTCAAACTTGCCTTCGAGTTTCTCTACCTTTAGCAAAGCGTTATTTAGTTTTTTTTCGAGTTCATGTGCACTACTGGATTTACTGTCATCGAGGGATGCTGGTTTGTCTTTTTTAAATTTTTTCAGAAATCCGAATATTTTTTTGTTTTCTTCTTTCTTTTCTAATTTTTTAAACTCTTCATGGGTTATTACCGGCTCCTGTTCTTTGTTTTCTTTTTGAGCTGTGTTTGCTGCAGTATCGGCTGATTGTGATGTCCCGTCTTTTTTGGGCTCTGCTAATGCTTCTTTTTTTTCGCTGTCTTCTTTCATACTCACACCCGGAATATATAGTAAAAGTCATGACTTTTTCATGGCACTTACATGCCAAGCTTTTGAACTTGCGTTCAAAATGGACTATATGACTTTTCCATATGCTTAAAATTTCGTTGAAATTTTAGCATCCAGTGAATCGAAGATTCACCCGGATAGTTAACGCCTCTTGGTTTTTGGTGTGAAAAACCACGGCTGTTGTGGTTTTTCCCGCATACGTAAATCGCTTGACGCGATTTAGTATGGTTAAATTTGTACATTTAGTAACGACCTTAACTATAACTCTTTTTTGGTTTTTGGTGTTTATATTGATTTTTTATCAGCAGGGTTTAACTGCCCTGTCCTTGTTTCATTTTTAGTATTCTGTGGCTTGATAATGACTCTATGTAGATTTCTGCCATCTTGAATTGGCCCTGCTTTAGTTTGGTTTTTGCGAGTCTCAGTTCCAGTTCAATGTCCATGACATTTATATTTTTTGCTTTTATGTTTTCTATCTTCGCTTCTATTTTTTCGAGCTTTTGCGCAAAATCTTTGTAGACCTTTAATTCCTGTTCTGTTATCTTGTGCGGGGAGTGCATTGTTGGTCTGAACTGGATGAACCATGGCTTCCCGTCATTGTATTTTGGGTTCTGGAGCATGCCGACGCCGACGCCCTGGCGTGATATTTTTTCTGAGTAGCTGGCGCCGTATTTTTCTTTGACTTTGGCGATGTCGCTCATTGATTTAGTGTTCAGCTGGATTTCTGTCAGGATGTTTCCCTGTATTGCCTCTTTGAAGTCTGAGTAGACCTGGGAGCACATTATCATGCCGATACCCCATTTCCTGAATTCCCTGCATGCTTTTTCAAGTGAGATGTAGCCGCCTTTGCCGCCGTATTTTTCCAGCAGACGGTGGACTTCATCGAATACTATAATCATTTTCAGGGTTGTTGATTCTTCCCACCCGACGGAAAATATTGTGTCTATTATGCACTGGACTGCTGTGTCGTATTCGCCTGGTTTTAGCTTGTTCAGTGTGAAGACAGTGACTTCGCCGGGGTTCATGTATTTTTTGATGTCTATTTTGACGTTGGGGTCGGTTACTTCGAATATCATGCCTGTGAACGGGCGCGCGTCTTGCTGGCGCATGTTGAAATTCGGATAGTATCTTAAAAGATTGTTGTCTTTGCAGGGTCTTACGAAGCCGGTCCACTGGGCAGTTGGGTCGAAGACGATGACAGGGATTTTTTGCTTTAGGGCTTCTTCTACTATTACGGATGCTGCTACGCTTTTGCCTGCACCTGTGGAGCCTGAGGTTAGTATGTGGGTTGTGAGGTCATCGGGGTTGAAGTATGCGGTCTTGTTTGTTTCTGCGATTTTGCCGATGCTGAAGGCGTTGCCTGCATGAGGGAGTTTGCTGTAGTCAAGTGGGAACACGTATCGCGCTTTTGAGAGTTTCCAGAGTCTGTATCTTTTGTAAGCGTACCATGAAAGGACTGCAAGGAGTATCAGAAGGATTAGTGCTATTAGCCTTTGACCTATTGTTGTTGCCCAGAATGATTCCACGACTTTGAATGTGTCGATTGATGTGATTTTTTTATGGCTATAGTGTGCTGTGACTTCTATGAAGTATTGCCCGTTTGGTATTGGCGGATCTAATTCTTCCAAATCAATGGATTTTCTCAGGTTTGTGCTTCCTGTTAAATGGATAGTTTCTTCTTCGGTTTTTAATATTTTATCTGTCTTTGCTTCTTTTATGCTGTATTTGAGGGTTACGTTGAAGTCTTTTATGATGCCAAGGTTGTGGAGCATTACGTGGAAGCGCAGGGTGTCGCGGGGCATGAATTCTTTTGTTGTTATCTCGACACTCATTTCAAGTAACCTTAAGTCGTCTGTTGTTGTTCTTGATACTTTTATTACTACCGGAAGCGTCTGTTTTGTTTTGCCTGAGATTATTTTGATGCCTCCTGAATATGTGCCCGGTATTGTGTCTTTTTGCGTGTGGATGTTGATGTTGACTGTCCTGTTCGAGAGTGCTGGGATTGTGAATTCTGTCTCGCTTATGTCTATGTAGTCGCGGATGTCGCCTGTTGTTGCAAGGGTTATAGGTATTGAGTTGTTGTTGTTGTTGTGGATTGTCAGGGTGTGGGTGATGTTTTCAGCGGGCGCAATTACTATGCTTGTGAAGTCTGTGTCTGTCCTGTATTCAAATTCGATGTCACTGCAGTCAAGGGGGCAGTTGTCTTTGTTTTCTGTTGGCTCGCAGATGCCGTTGCCGCATATGTGGTATGCGCAGTCAAGGGGACAGTTTTCTTCGTTTTCTCCGAGTTCGCATATGCTGTTGCCGCATTCCGGCTTTGCGGCTGCTCCGCTGCCGCCATCGCTCCCGCTGCCCGGGCCGTCCGGGTCGGGTGGCGGAGATGCGCCGCAGATGTTGCCGTCGCACCATTTTGCCAGTGCGTAGGCGCTGTTGTGGATTGTTGTGAATGTGAATGTGTTTGCGCTGATGTCTGGTCCAAGAGAGGGGTTGAATTCTGTAAACGCGCCTGTTGTGCAGACGAGGCTGCTGAAGTCCCAACTGGTGCAGTAGTAGAGCCTTATTTTGCTTTCGTCTGTGGATGCCCAGGATGAGAGTGCGCCTGTGTAGTCAAGTTTGACTGTCATGTTGTCATAGTCCATCTTCGGGGTGTGGATTATGTATGCCATCAGTATGTTTTCTGCTGTGTTGGGTAATGCTATGTTGCTTGCGTTTGTCTCTGTAGTGCTGTTGGGGATGAGATGGAGCGTTATTGCGCCTGTGAGGTACGCGGGGTCGGACTCGTTTGTCTTGTTTATTGCAGAGCTTGTGATGTTGAAGCTGTTGAAGCGGATGACCTGGCCAAGGGCGGTTACTTTTATGTCGTAGGTGCGCTTGTGGATGCTCCAGTTGTAGGAACCCCCTGCATTGGTGCTGAACCTGTGGAATAGCCAGTCTGTGCCTGACTTGTATAGTTCAATGTCCGCTGTAACTGTTTTATCTGATGCATCTTTTAGTGTGTCGTTGAAGGTTATCTGCTGGTATACATCGAACCACACGGTTCTTGCTGCTGTGTGATTTTCAATGCTGTCGTTTGCGTATATTGTGACTTTGTAGTCGCCGATGATATCAGGGTTTGGATAAGTGCAGTTCCAGATATCCGGAGATGATGTGTTTTGTGACAGGGTGAGGTTTGTGATATTGTTTTGGGGGTTTGTTATGGCCAGCCAGACATTTTTTACTTGTACATTGTCTGTTGCGTTTATTTCCAGCTTGATTGTACCGGTACTGCCTTTCTGGATATTTGCCTCGTTTTCAGGCTCCAATGGAACTGAGTTTATCCTGATATCATTGATGAGAGGGAGGGTAATATCCCTGTATTCTACAAGGTTTTCTTCTGTTGCAGTGTATGATATTGCGGAGCCTTGGGGGGTATTATAGGTTACAGTTACATCTACGGAGTTGTTTTGGGGGTTGCCTGGTATCTGGGGGGCTGTGCAGTTCAGGAACCAAGCATCTTCTGCCTGGATGAACCGGGAGCTTATGATTGCGCAGTTTTGCCCTGATATTTTGATGTCGAACGTTGTGTTTTCTGTATTATTTAAGACATTGCCGTCGTGGGTGATGTTTAGTGTGAAATTCAATGCGTCTCCTGCGACAATATCTGTTGCACGGGATGATGCATTCGGTGATATTATTTCAACGTAGAGAGCGCTGATTGTGAATGTGACTGTTTTGTTGAACCATTGGGGTACAAAGTCACTGTCAAGGGCGTGGAGTGTGATGTTGAATGTGTATGTGCCTGTGTCGCTTGTTGTTGCATCTGTGATGTTGAAGGTTATGTTGATGTTTGCGAATGAGTAGAGAGGTATCAGGAATGTTGATTCTGTGGTGTTGAGAGGGTGTTGTGTTGAGTTGAAGATGTATGTGAAGTTGACAAAGCCAGTGCTGTTGAAGTTGATTATGCTGATGTTTATTGTCAGGTTCTGGTTGTTCAGGTTGGTTATGTTGATGATATCGTCAAAGGAACCTGTGAGTTCTTTTCCGTCAAGGGCAATGGTTTTTGCAGGTTTCTCTACAGGCGTTACCTGCCAGTCCTGGTTTATGAGGGTTATGTTTATCTTTATCTTGTCTGTGCATCTTTCGTAGCCATACATGCAGGTTGAACCTGTGCTGTTTGCGATGAGATATGCCCAGAAACTTTGGCCAAGCAGACTTGCGTTTGAGGGTGCGGTTACTGTGACTGTAATTGTCTTGTTTCCAAACCGATCTATGTCAAAGGATTCGTTGGAATATGCGATTGTCCAGTTCAGGAGTTCCTGATAGTCGCCACCTTCGAGTATGAAGGCAATGTCTTTAAGAGGGGTATTGCCGCAGGCTTCGATTGTGAAGTTGCCTATCTGTTTTGTTCCGCCGTAGGGGATGTCATAGTTTATGGGTGTCTTGTCTGTGATGTCGACTATGGTGGTGTTTGTGACGTTTATTGTGATTGTCTGGTTGATGAATGGTGTGGCGTTGTTTGCCCATATTAAGGTGATGTTTAGTGATGTGTTTCCAAGGGGTGCGCAGCGCGATACGTTTATGGTTATGTTCGTGGAGTAGTTGCCGCCATAGCTTATTGCATCGTATTCGCCGCCGAGGATACGGATACCTGTTTGATTGTACCCGATTATTTCGGGGCTTGATACTATAGATTCGCCTGTGTTGTTTATGAATATGGATATGTTTATGATGTCGGTCCTGCCTTTCGATAGATTGTAAGCAATTTTGTAGGTATGATTATAGTAGGTGCTGCCTTCTTTAAACGATAATGTGGCGTTTGTTTCATTGCTGAATATGCTTATTAATGTCGAATTTGAGTCCTGAGCGGTTGCGTTGTAAAACAGATATGCAGAGTCTGAGATGTTGCATGAGATTGTATGGTCCCCCTTTAATGTTTCGTTGGTGTCCCATACATAAACTGCTGTGCCGCCTGCACCGGTGTAGACGGTTTCGCCTGTGTTGATTTGGGTTGCGCCGTCGTAGAAGTCGACACTGTAGTTGAATATGCCTGCGGTGGTGTTCGCGTCTGTTACTTTGCATGTGAGTGTTATTAGTGAGCCGCTGAAGCAGAAGGAACCGACGCAGCCTGTTGACGTAAAGTCAAATGTGGCGACGCTTGAGTGGCCGTAGATGTATATTTCTGTGCTGTTTGATGCTGTGTAGTAGTAGCCGCCTGTGGCTTGTGCTGTTATTTTTCGTTTGCCGAGTGGCTGGTCTGTCGGGATTGTCCATGTAGTGTTCCCTGTTAGGGTTGTGTTTATGAGGCCGCGAGTAGTAATAGTGATGTCGTTTGAGAGGCCGTAGTCTTCGGATATGCAGTTTCCTGCATTGTCTGCTACGCAGATGTGGCCGATGTATAGGGTTGAGCCGCTTGTAATGGTGCCATGGAAGGTTATTGTTATGTTTTCTGCGCCGATTATTGAAGTGTCATTGCAGGTATAGGTGCGCCAAGGCCCGTTGTAGCTCGAAGAGCTTGGGTATTCAAGAGGCAGTTTGCAAAGATAATTACCGATGGTTACGTTAACATGGGGATTGTCTGTTGAATCAAATTGTCCTTCCTGCCTATACCATATTTTAACATTACCTGTTGTGAGCGGGTAAAATGTCTTGGTTATGGTGTCTGACTGGTCAAAGTCGTATGCAAATAGTTTTAGTGAATAGTTGCCTTTTGGTTCTGCGCTGTCACTCACTACGGTGCCGTCACCGGTCCATGAGTCTTTTGAGTTTCCTTCAAAGCCGCCATTTTCGATGTAGGAGGTGGTGTATGTTCCTGATACCTGCGGCTCGCTGCGGCTGAGGTTGTAGGTGCCGGTTGAGTAGGGGGTGAGGTTTGCTAAAAATACTATTTTTGAGGTGCTGTTGATGTAGATTCCTGCGGCGCCGAATATTTTGTTTGGTATTGTTTTTCCGAGTCCGGTGACTTTTGTTGAGTTTACGAGCCAGCCTGTGATGTCTGCGCCTGCGACTTCCAATTCAGAGCCGGTTATGATGACTGGTGTGTTGTTTTGCTGGAGGCCGCCTGTTTCGCTTATGTTGATTATCAGGGTCTCGAGATTCTTGTACCATGATATTGTCCTCGCGTTTAGAGAGCAGGTGTTGCAGGTGTCGTTGATTGTTGAGTTTAATGGGACTGTTTCGCCTTTGTAGTAGCCGGCTCCGTAATGGGGGGTATCTATTGTTATTGTGAGGTTGTCTTTCAGGTGTATGGTGATTTGTGATGTGTTTGAGATGATTGTGTAGTTTTTCGGGTTTTTTGTGTAGTTGAGCTTTACTTCAATGTCATAGTCTTTCAATAATTCATAGGTGCAGTCCGGTATATAGGTGTAGTTGCAATAGCCGTTATTGAGGATTGCTGATGTCCCGATATATGTGCTGTTGAAGTACCAGCTGCAGTTGTAGTTGGCGGTGTTTATTGTTGCTGATGTTATGGTCCCGCTGTACTGGTTGATTATACGGGCGGTCATGTTCATTGTTGCGTTTCTTGTGATTGTCTTATTGTATGTGGGTTCTGCGAGTGATATGTTTAATTTGCCGATGATGTTCAGGGTCCAGTTTACCTGCGGGGAGGGGGCGAAGTAGTAGCGGGGATCTATTGTTACGAGCCAGGTCTGAGGGCCGACAGCGTAGGTGCTGTCCGGCGCAAATGTGCAGTTGCAGTAGCCTGTCTCGTTTACAGTGGTTATATGTCCTTCTTTGAGATCTGCACTGTTGTTGGTTACATTGAATGTGCATAATACACTGGTCTCGCTTATGAATTCATCCAGGATTGTGTCGTTTATCCTGACCAGAAGAAGGGTGGTGTTCTCATTTCTTAGAACATCTGTGTTGTTTCCTGTGATTTCTGTGATTTTTATGTCATGCTTTGTTACGTTCGGGCCCGTGTAATTTGCGGTGTATGTGGGGCTGTGTATCGGGGACCATGTTGTGTTGAAGTCCTGATACCGGAATTTGTATTTGTTTTGGGTGCCTGTCATTTCTTTT
>JAUVEK010000100.1 GCA_030594795.1 Candidatus Nanohalarchaeota archaeon
GCAAAAGAAAGAGAATAAATATACAAACCCGGGCACTCTTGACCAGAATTTCATCACAAATGGAATAAGTTCCACGAACTTAGTACAATCGTCACCCGGGTCCTTTTCGTCTGATTTCTGTTCTATTTAGTGGGCATCACCTTCCTATGGTATTACCTTATATTACACTATACTCTACAGCACAATTGGTTGTCCGCCTATATATATCTGCCTCCTACCTCACCCGACATTTTCGTATACATAATGCATAATACCCACAAAATCAAATTAAAAATTCAAAAATCACACATATTCTATGCATATATACAACCACTGCAAAATGACAACCCAAAAACACATCTACTGTCACTCATTCCAGAGAACATAAAATCATGTTCACTTCATCAAAAAACAACCCCCGAAAAGAAGGGAATAAGCCAATACCGCACGAATAAAACCTACAAACCGAACATTTAAATACTATAAAACCAAAAATAAGGCTATGACTTCTACAGGCTCCACAACCCTTAAACAAATCCGCATCCACGGGCGCGGCGGCCAGGGCGCAGTAACCTCTGCAGAACTCCTCGCGATAGCTGCTTTCAAGGACGGCAAATACTCACAGTCTTTCCCATTCTTCGGCGTAGCAAGGCGCGGCGCACCAGTACTCGCATTCACCCGCATAGACAACCGCTTCATCCGCCTGAGGCAGCAGGTAAAAGACCCTGACTACGTACTCGTCCTCGACGCAACCCTTCTTGACGTCGTAAAAGTAGACCAGGGCATAAAAAAAGGCGGCATGATAATAATCAACTCATCAAAAACCCCGGAAGAGCTGGGACTCAAAGGAAACTACACAGTAAAAACCGAAGACATAACAAAAATCGCACTCGAAATAATAGGAAAGCCCTTCGTAAACACCCCCATGCTCGGCGCATTCTCAAAAGCAACAGGCGAAGTCACAATCAGCTCAATAGAATCAGCCATAAAAGAGAACATGCCCGAAAAGATAGCAGGCATAAACGTAAAAGCAGCAAAAGAAGTATACAGCAACCTGAAATAGATGATGCTCATGAAAAAAAAACACATCCCAGGCGGAATAATAACAGATGTAGGAAGCACCATAATAGAAAAAACAGGCACATGGCGCACCTTCAAGCCGGTAGTAGACATGAACAAATGCATCGGCTGCGGCATCTGCGAACGATTCTGTCCTGACGGCTGCATCGAGATCAAAAACAAGAAATGCATAATCGACTACGACTACTGCAAAGGATGCCTCATCTGCATGAACGAATGCCCTGTAAAGGCAATAGAAAAAGAGATAGAAAAAAAGTGAGACCATGACAAAAACCGTAATGGAAGGAAGCCTTGCAACAGCAAAAGCAGCAGCACTCTGCGAACCCGACATGGTGGTCGCATACCCAATAACCCCCCAGACCCACATAGTCGAGAACCTCGGGAAATTGATAGCGCAGGGCAAACTAAAATCAAAACACATTGAAGTTGACTCAGAATTCTCAGCATTATCAGCATGCGTCGGCGGCAGCGCAGCAGGATCGCGCGTCTTCACAGCAACAGCCTCACAAGGTTTAGCCCTAATGAACGAAGTACTCTTCGCAGCATCCGGCATGCGATTGCCAATAGTCATGGTAGTCGCCAACCGCGCACTTTCAGCACCGATCAACATCTGGAACGACTGGCAGGACTCAATCAGCGCCCGCGACTCAGGCTGGATACAGCTCTACTGCGAGACAGTCCAGGAAATCGTAGACACCATAATACAGGCATACAAAATCGCAGAAGACAAAAACATCCTCCTCCCGGTAATGGTCTGCATGGACGGCTTCTTCCTCACGCACGTCGTCGAAGTCCTCGACATGCCAAAAAGCGTCTCAAAATACCTCAAAAAATACAAACCCCCCTACGCCATACTGGACCCAAAAAAACCACAGACACAGGGCCCCTTCGCATTCCCAAAACCATACGCAGAACTAAGAAAAGACCTCTCAGACGCAATGGACGCATCAGCAGCCACAATCAAAAAATGCCACGACGACTACGCAAAGCTCTTCAACCGCACATACGGCAACGGCCTCATAGAAGAATACAGGACAAAAAACAAAAAAACAATCATAATCACAATGGGCTCACTCGCAGGCAACGTAAAGGAAGTAGTAGACAAAAGAGACGACACAGGCCTCCTGAGAATAAAATGCTTCCGCCCCTTCCCAAAAAAAGACATCATGAACGCCCTCAAAGGCAAAGAGACAGTAATAATCCTCGAAAAAAACATCTCACTTGGCACCTCATGCGGCGCCCTCTTTGACGAAATCCGGAGCATCCACTGCAACATTGAAGACACCCCCAAGATACTCGACTACATAGTCGGCATCGGCGGCATGGACTGCCGCACAGACGACATAGAAAACATAATCAACCAGTCAAAGACCAAAAAAGACGGCCACATTGAATGGCTAATGGAAAAATAACCACAATGCGTGACATAACATGAAAAAAGACGAACTTTTAGCCCCCGGCCACCGTACCTGCGCAGGATGCGGACCCGCAATAGCGATCCGCATGCTCTTGAGAGCAACAGGCCCAAACACAGTCATCTGCAACGCAACCGGCTGCATAGAAGTGACAACAACCCAGTACCCCACAACCTCATGGAAAATCCCATGGATACACGTCCTCTTCGAAAACGCAGCATCAGTAGCATCCGGCATAAGAGAAGCACTCGACATGCAGGGAAAAAGCGACGTAAACGTCATAGCCTTAGGTGGCGACGGCGGCATGATGGACATCGGCTTCAGGGCAATATCCGGCCTCTGGGAGCGCGGCCACAATGTCCTCGTAATCACCTACGACAACGAATCCTACGCAAACACCGGCGTCCAGCGATCAGGCGGCACCCCGTGGCATGCATCAACCAGCACAACCCCCTCAGGCTCCGCATCAAAAGGAAAAGACCAGTGGAAAAAAGACATGCCTGCCATAGCAGCAGCCCACCATATTCCATACGTAGCAACCGCATCAATAGCCCAACCCTTCGACCTCGACAAAAAAGTAAAAAAAGCCCTCTCAATCAAAGGCCCAAAATACATCCACATCCACTGCCCCTGCACCATCGGCTGGCGCTTCGACGAATCAAAGACAATCGAGATAGCAAAACTGGCCCTGGACACAAAAATGTGTGCACTATACGAGATAGAAAACCACAAAAAAACATTAACCTACAAACCCAAAGGCACCCCCGTAAAAGAATACCTGAAAGCGCAGGCAAGATTCCGCCACCTCACAGATGAAGACATCGAAGAATACCAGAAGCGCATCGACGAAGTCTGGGCGCGCGATTTCGAATAAATTCCAGCACCTCTGCCGGAATCACACAAGACCTTTTTCTTTGTACAAATCTTCTAAGAACTTTAACTATATGCCTCTGTTTACAAATTGTTGAAATATGATTATTCTAATCGTATTGAAACCAAATCCAAGAAAAGCAATCACAAAAACTATCTGAATTTGCATTTATGGATAACTACATTTTTGTAGTCCCTAATCCTTCTTAAGCGCCTTCCTCAGTGCCTTATATTCGTTAATCATCAACTCTATCGTGGGTCGCAAATTCCCGTTATTCTCGTATTCATGCAAAGACTGGTAGTATTCTTTCCTGTTTTTCAATTCAATATTTACCGGGGCCATGTTATGCTTGAGCAGAATATTGTTTAAAAGAAGCCGGCCAACCCTTCCATTGCCATCCTGGAACGGATGGATATTCTCGAACTGGTTATGGACAACAGCAGCAAGAACTATTGGCGGATAGTTCTCTTTGTTCTTATTGTACCATCTTACAAGCTCTTCAAGAAGTCCTGTTATGCTTTCACAAGGAGCGCCACGATGGATAATTTCCCCTGCTGCATCAACAACTGCAACTTCCACGCCCTTTGGCCTGAGACACCCCGCAAAGGATTTTGAGTTTCCAAAAACAATCTTATGAAGTTTCTTAATAAGTTTGAGTGATAAGTGCTCTTCAGTATCTCTTATATGCTCCACCGCTTCTGAAACGCCATAAGTCTCTGATATATCATATTCCGGCTTGTCTGTAGGTAGTTTATTTTTTTCCAGTATGTCAGCGACTTCAGATGCATCTATAATGGACCCTTCAATTGCATTTGTATTATAAGTGAACAATTGCGTAAACTTAATCCAATCCTCCTCAGACAGGTGAAATACATTTATCTCTCCCTCTGCTTCCAGTCTACTGAGTTCTTTAAGCTCCCCCCCGGATAAGACGGTGTGAAATGGATCATTAATGATCTTGCGTGCCCTGATTCGCTCTTTTATAATCTTTTCGCCGAACTTTCTCCTATCTGATTGCTCCTTATCTGTCAGATTTTCACCCAGGTAGAACCGTATCTTTCTTATCTTGCTGCCCTCCCGAAATGAATGGGCAAGATAATATTTCTTCTTTTTACCTCTTCTCATGACCTCTATAAACATATCATCTATTGGGTGACTACATTATTTAAGCATTTTGTAGTCACCCTCTGCACAATAGACCAACACATAGCGCCGCCAGACACAAAAGACAGCCCAATACCCCCAAGCTAATAATACAGGAGAACAGCCACAGCCACACACAGCGAAACCAGGTTAATAGCAAGCCCCTTCCAGAGTTTCGCCCGCTCATCAACCCTGAGCAGAAACATCGTAACAGTAATAGACAAAAACCCTCCGATATGCGCAAAATGCGCAATCCCGTCATTCGCCGGTCCCAGCACCCCCGAGATATCAGCATAAATCGCAACCCACCCGAGAATCATTTTCGGAAGCGGAAAGAGAGGC
>JAUVEK010000013.1 GCA_030594795.1 Candidatus Nanohalarchaeota archaeon
ACAGCGCAAAAATACAGGCAAAAAATAGAAAAAGACCTCAAAAACAAACCCCTTGCCCGTCATCTTCTCAAAAACATAATCAAACTAAGCGTATACCCCCGCTTTCAGGCGCAAATCGCAGAAAAAGCAGAAATAATTAATTATATATAGTCTAACAATCCAAATAATATCCTGTATAATTCTAAAAAGGCGATAATTTATGACAAAAAAAGCTAAAGACGTACCATCGGGAGAAAACATAAAGAAAATACCTAAACCCACGAAAAAAGCAGACAAGAAAGAGGCGCAGCCAGCGCCCGGACAAAAAAAAGGTGCGCCTCACCAGATGTCGCCTGAGCAAAAAAAAGAGCAGGAAAAAAGATTCAAAATAGCCCAGAAATTCACAAAAAGTATCATAGAGAAATTCAAGCGCAGCGTAAAAGCAGTAATAGTCTACGGCTCAACAGCCACAGGAAAGCACAAGAAAACATCAGATATCGATATATTCGTGATCATGGATGACACAAAGATAGAGCAGGAGATTCCCCAGGAAGTCAAAGACCGGATATGGAACGAGATGCTGAAAATCGCAAAAGACACAGACAAAAATATAACCCTCCAAGCATTCATGTTCATAACAGAATTCTGGGAAAACCTGAGGACAGCAGAACCGGTCCTCATCGCAATCCTGCGCTCAGGTGTCCCTGTATTTGACGTCGGAATCTTCATGCCAGCTAAAAGAATGCTCCAGCGCGGCAAGATCCCGACAACCCAGGAAGCGGTCCAGAAGAAAATATCTGCAGCCCCTCAGTTCGTGGACTATGCAGAATCAAGAGTGAAATCCACAGGCCACTACCTTGAGCAGGCAATGGCAACAGCAGGAAACGCGGCACTCATGTACATAGGCCGCATGCCGCAGAATAAGGAAGATGTGCCGGGTGCACTCGACGAATCTTTCGTAAAAGAAAATCTTCTTGAAGACCGCTACGTAAAAGACGCAGAAACCATCCGCATGTTCGCAAAAAACATAGAGCATAAAACAGGAAAAGACCTTGAAGGGATAGGTGCGGAGGCTGACAAATACATCAAGCTCACAAAAGGCTTTGTAAAAAGAATGCATGACTTAATCGGGGAGCTCGAGCAGAGGCGAAAATCAAATATACTAATGAAAACATACAAGACATTCCTGAAAGCCAATGTAGGCGCGCTAAAATACATCGGGGTAAAGCCCCCGGAGTCCCTGAAAGACCTTCCCTTGGTCATGCAGAATAAGTTCCCTGACCTGAAAGACGCCTACACAGACCTTTTCACAGGCCTAACAAAAAATCTTTCCCTGATAAAAAAAGGCAAAGCAAAGGCAGTGCCAGAGCGCGACATATACCAGTTGAGAGAGCAGACAAAGACATTCGTAATCCAGCTCGGCAAAAAGCTGAAGGAACTGAAAGACAAAGGCGAAATAACACCTCCAAAAGACATGGGCGCAGACGGCCACCCAACGCTGAACCCGCCTGAAGACCCGAAAAAGAAATCATAATCCGGCAGGTTGACCAGAGTACAGCAATGCAGGTTTTCTAAGAACAATGCTGTCAGAGGGCAGGGAGTAACATGACTGAACTTATTCAAAAAGATTATGCGATTCTTCTGAAAGACATCAAGCAGCGCATCCACTCAGCCCAGTACGAGGCACTGAAGGCAGTCAACAAGGAACTCATTTCACTCTACTGGGATATCGGGCAAATGATTCTCGAGCGCCAGGAAGGAAAGACATGGGGCAAATCAGTAGTGGAGCAATTAGCAAAAGACCTGCAGGCAGAGTTCCCTGGAATAAAAGGATTCTCATCGCAAAATTTATGGTATATGCGGCAATTTTACTCTACCTACTACAATAAGCCAAAACTCCAACCAATGGTTGGAGAAATTAGCTGGACCCATAATCTAATCATTATGAGTAAATGCAAAGACGACACCGAGCGCGAATATTACATCCGCATGACTCGCAAACTCGGCTGGACCAAAAACGTACTGATACACCAGATAGAAAACCAGACTTATGAGAAGACATTGCTTAACCAGACCAACTTCGAACAAACACTTCCTGCTGAAATACGCAATCAGGCAAAACTCGCAGTCAGGGACGAATATACGTTCGACTTCCTTGAACTTGGCGATAAGCATAGCGAACGCCAGCTTGAGCAAGCTGCTCTCCAGAAGATTGAGCCGTTCCTGCGCGAAATGGGAGGGATATTTTCATTCATCGGCAACCAATATCGTCTAAACATCAACGACAAAGAATATTTCATTGACCTCTTGCTATTCCATCGCCACCTGAAATGTCTGGTAGCACTCGAACTAAAGATAGGAGAATTCATCCCGGAGTATGTAGGCAAGATGCAATTTTATCTTGCTGCGCTGGATGACAAAGTAAGGATGGAAGATGAAAATCCGTCCATTGGCATTATCCTGTGCAAATCCAAAGACAAAACAATAGTAGAATACGCACTGAAAGAATCCAATAAGCCAATAGGCGTCGCAGCATATCAGATTGTTTCAACCCTGCCAAAGGAGCTAAAAGGCCAGTTGCCAGCACCGGAACAGATAGCACTATTACTGGACGATGTAAAATAATGAAGCCTGCAAAGCGCTGTACAGTAATAACCCAAAAAATCAACTCTTTTGCCAGCTAGTCCTTGATAGCTGCAGGGCTTCCTCCTGCATGCCAGCTCATCCTCGGCCTCATCCTGAGTTGGATAATCCTCTCGGAATTGTCATCAAGAATAATAGCAGCTCCCTTTACCCTTGGAAGCTCGTCATAATAATCAGCAATCCCGTATTTCTGGTATGTCTGCATAGTGCCTGCAAGCGCATTAATATCATCACTTGACGTCAGTCTGTGAGATATCACAAGATCGCACTGCGAAATAGCTTCCTGATGAAGCTTGTTCGGCATCTGCGTCGCAAGGACAAGAGACACGCCAGGCTCTCTCCCGATCTTCACCCACTGCAAAAGCGGGCCTGAGGCAGGCGTAATCCCCTCGGCAGGCAGGAACTGATGCGCCTCGTCAATCAGCATCCATGTAATCGGCATATGCTGCGTCGCTTTCGACCCGCTCATGCCTTCAAGCTCCTCCTGCCTCCTCGCCTTCATCCTCTCCTCAAGAATCTTCCGCCCGAGCAGCCCCACGACGAGCGCGTTCACAGACCATCCGCCGCTCGACAGCCCGAACTGGCTTACATCAATAATAGCGATCCTGCCTGGCTTGATAATATCAAAAATAGAAGTACCCTTCGGGTTAAAAATACCCCAGCTCTCGGCAACAATGAACCTGTTCATAAGCGCCTCCTTTGCCACATGGTCCACATTCTGCTCCTTTATCTTCTCAACAATATCGTTAAGGGAAAAATCATCCCGCTCATCATTCATACCTTTAATGACTCTCGATAGCAAAAGCCCCATCTCAGTGTCAAGATCAATATTGAATGTAAGCGCCCACGAGCCGACATCAAGTTCGCTTGGCTTAAAGCTGTACGTCCCGTCAAACGGGAGCTTATTCTCATTAAAAAGCGGCACCAGCCCCTCAGGAATCAGCGTATCAACAGGAAACCCCTTGGGCTTTAGGTGCCACGCGGCAAGAAGCTGAAAATCGCGCTCATTAGGCTCTTTCATAGACCAGTAGATGCCCATCGTATCAATTATCAGCGCAGCCATATTCATCCTGATATCATCTGGCTGGCGCGCAATCTCCTCAGCAATAGCCCCCATGGAATATGACTTACCTTGCCCTCTTTTCCCGAAAAGCCCGATAATATGCGGCGTCGCAAGATCAATGCGCACAGAAGTCGTCAGATGCTGCTCCCCCTTCCTCCCGACATAATGCCTTCCGATAACCCCTGTCCCCTTGTTGCCATATTTCTCAAGGTCAGCCGGGCTTCTCCCGATGATAATCTCATGCATAAGTATATTTATGGAATTCGTAAGATATATATGTTTACCGCATAAATACACTAATTATGAGACTTGAATCAATCCTGAAAGATAAAGACGTCATGGACAACCTCTCATCCTTGCTTGAAAAACACACAGTAGGCACAGAAGTTGAGTTTGACGACACTGAACTGCTCATACAGGGCCACAAAGCCATCCTCAATGGCAGAGTAAACATTAAAATTCAGAAGGTAATCTAGTGGTAAAAGCAAAGATAACACTTGATGACAGGCATGTCTGTAGCGCACACTTAAAAGACAGCGCACTCCATCTGTCTGTAAACAACTTCCCGAAACTTCTCACATCGCCGAGATTTGTCAAACTGGCGCTCTCACTGAAAGCCGCAGGCAGCGAAAGCGCACCGGCAGGAAAGCCCCTCGTCATCAAATTCGACACCAACTTCATCAAAAGCATATTCAGATAACCATCTTCTTCAAAGAATCATGGCCGTCAGCACAAAAAGAACTATCAGGACAAGAATAAACTTCGCAAACTGCGCCGCTGACCCTTCAAGGAACTTGAAAGTAATATACCCTATAAATGCAAAAACAGAAAGCACAATAAAAATCTCGATAGAGCTTGCAGTATGAACACCTTCTTTAAATATAAAGAATGCCTTAACCAACGAAGTGACAACAATCCTGCTCGTATTCACCACACTCTGGATAACAGCAACAATCGCCACCCTGAAAACATCAATAATCTCGCGGATCATGATTTGTTTAGTGTTGAGCTTGCTTATATATCTTAGCAATCAATCCAATAGTTACGGCTTTTGCTATACTTATTCCATAGCGCAGTATTCTGCCAATAGAGCTGAAAGCAAAGCAAGAAGCTAAGCAACTACCCAATTCTGAGCAGTGTCTCAGATTAAAAAAAAGCAAAGATATCCGCTTACGCCAATCATGGCTCCCCACATAAGGAAATTATACCATATAATTTTCGACCCGTCAAGCGGCGGAAACGGCAGCAGGTTAAAGACTGCAAGAAAACTATTAATCCAGACAATCGTACTAAAGAACACATTCTGGCCTGCAAGCGGCAGGAACAAAAGAGCAATCATGATATTCATCAGAGGCCCCGCAGCAGATATGAGCGCATTCTGCTTCGCGCTAAGGCCTATCTGCTGCACACCATGCGCATCCCTGTACGCAGTATATATCATCACCGCACCAGGCGCAGCAAACACAAAACTACCGCCGGTAGCTATCGCAAGGACAAGCGCAAACATAAGCCCGCTCTTCCACATCTGGTATCGCGCAAAGCACCCGTACTTCATAGCAACAAACTTATGCGCGAGTTCATGCGGGATAAAAGAAAGCGAGATGATTGCAGTAATCATGACTATCATCTGGATATTCATCCCCCGGCCAATTGAAAAAATAATCCCGAGTGCAACGGCTGAAATCGCAAGCTCCTTAACTTCCTCTCTTGAAAATGAAAAATTCATAGCATCAGCCTCTGATCTCTTTCCAACAGACTTTCTTATCCTCAACCAGTCTTTTTATACTTTTCTGTCTGGGCGAAAGCACAGAATTATTGAGCTTTATCTCGCAAAAAGTGATCTTATCATCCTCAAACACTACCCCGTCCACAGGATTCCCAATAAACCTGAACTTCTTTGGGTCAAACGGGAAATCCTTTGAGAACGGGACCAACTGCTCAAATATCTGCCCGTACCGCGTGGACTGGCTCTGCTTCCTGGACAGTGTATCATTTAGTCTTCTCTGAAGCCGCGCAATGTATATGAAAAGCACTGCAACAACCGCAATCAAAACAAATATTACCAGTATTTCACTCATCTCTACATCCTCGACAATATTATCCAGGCATAATTCTTCTCTGCCACCACATACATTTCCGGCTGCAGATTTAGTGGTTTTGAAAACCGGGCAACAATGTTCCTGACATCTTCCAAATCACCTTCTATTTTCAGCTTCAGGACTATCTTCGCATTTAAAAGAAGCGCATCAATATGCTCATCAATAACCCCAAATACCCTGAATAGGCCCTGGTCAAGCGCGATTACCATCACATTATACTTCCCGCTGACATCATGAGAACTCCTGTCATCAACAACTGCGGCATCAACCTTTATCCCCTTGAGATAATCAAGCTCACTATAATCCAACCCAAAACATAAGGCATCATTTGACGCCTCAAACACGCCTGTCTTCTCCTGGATTTCCCTTAAGCCCATAACAAGTATTATAGGGCACATAATATATATTTGTTCTTAATCCATTACCCAATGATTTTTTAAAGGAATCCTCATAAACAATGACCATGAAACACAGAACTCCGGAGCTACTCCTTCCTGTAAAAGGCTTCCCGGGCCTCGAGGCAGCAAAAAAGTATGCAGACGCCGTCTATTTTGGCGCAAAAGACCTCACGATGCGCGCACGGCGCGGCTTCAGATTATGCGAAATAAAAAAAGCTGCAAAACAGGCCCATGCAAACAACATGAAAGCATACCTCACAGTAAACACAGTCATCTACGAAAACGACATCAAAAAAATGCAGAAAACAATAACAACTGCACACGAATCAGACATTGACGCAGTAATAGTCTGGGATCCGGCAGCGATAGAGTACGCAAAATCCGTAAAGATGCCATTCCACATCTCTACGCAGGCAAACATATCAAACGCGCAGACAGCGCAATTTTACAAAAACCTTGGCGCGGGACGCCTCATATTATCCCGCGAACTCTCACTAAAACAAATCAGCGCCATAAAAAGAAAAGTCAGCACCGAAATAGAGGCATTTGTCCACGGCGCAATGTGCGTCTCAATATCAGGCAGGTGCTACCTCTCAAGCTATCTGTACGGCCAGTCCGCCAACTGCGGGAAATGCATCCAGCCATGCAGGAAAACATGGACCCTGACAGACGATGAGAACAACAAGCTGATATGCGAAGGAAAATACCTTCTCAACCCCAAAGATCTCTGCATGATAGAGTATGTTCCTGACCTCATAAAAGCAAAAATCGACTCATTCAAAGTCGAAGGCCGCCTGAGGCCGCCGATATATACAGAAACAGTCGGCAAATGCTACAGAACAGCCATTGACTCCTGCATGAAAAACGAATACACAAAAGAGCTTGCAGAAGACCTCAAAAAAGAGCTGGCAAAAGTATACAATCGCGGCTTCTCAACAGGATTCTACTTCAAAAAGCCGGACGCGGCAAGCTTCAGCTACAATGCCTCAGATTCCCAGGCAACATTTGTGCGCACACAAATTGGCATTGTCACGAACTACTACCCGAAAGCCAAAGTCGCTGCAGTCCGTCTTACAGGCGGTTCATTAAGGATCGGCGATGAAATAACAGTCGAGGGCCATACAACATATCTGCGCCAGACAGTAGATTCACTGGAAATGGGCGGGAAAATAGTAAAAACAGCGCCAAACAATTCACTTGCTGGCTTGAAAGTAAACAAAAAAGTACGAAGGAACGATTGGGTCTATCGTATAGTAAAAAAATAAAACCTGAGACAACATCAAAAATCATGACACTTTATGTCAAGCTTTTGAACTTCGTTCAAAATCATGAAAATTTTGAGGAATAGGAGCATTTTCAAGCTTCCTTTCGCAACAATAGCATAGAGGAAAGGTCTAGGAAATAATCCAACTGCACTGGATTTCCGCAGATTTTATCGCTTGTATATACTTTATATACGATAAAAAACAGAAGAATCAAAATATTAACCCTGCACTCTCATCAAACAATGACTATTGGACAGCCATTTATTAAACAGGTATCCAACTGTTAGATTCAAATACTCTTCCAGACAAGATCAAACATTGGCTTTGCAAACTTTTCTGAAAAATGGTCAGACGACGTCCAGAACGAAACATCCTGTGAAGAATGCGTCTCTTTATCATCTGTAAGAGCCATCACAACCTCAGTATCATCTGCAACAATCATCCTTCCTTCAGGAACACCTGCTTTAGCCCCTGCTGTGTTATCCTTGACCTCAATAACAGCTCCTAATGCCTTGGCAGCTTCCTTATTTTCTGCAGTCAGCGGAGCAGCAACCCTTATCGCAACTCCCCTGTCAACAGCAGACTGAACCAGTCCTGAATGCTGGGTATAAAGCTCCTTCAAGCCAGTCTCTGTCGTTATAATATCAACAGTCTTGCTTGCGCCCTTAAGCATGGTCTCCATCTGCTGATGGAGTGCATATCTTCCTTTCAGTGCACCGGAGAGGTCAGCAGAGTCAACAAGTTCCACACCCGTAGAATGAAGCTGTGCAAGCTCATCCAAAGCAGGGCTCTTCTTAAACAGGTCAATTCTCTCGACACCGATGTCCATCTTCTCTTTCAAACGGTTCTTGGCTCGCTCCATTGCTTCGGCAGGTGCAATAGAAACATATCTCAGTGGCTTTGAATGCTGGACGACTACAAATCCTTTATCTGCAAGTGACTCAAGAACGTCATATGATCTTGACCGCGGCACTGTCGCCATTTCAGACAGTTCACCTGCGGTGGAAGTGCCTCTTGCAAGCAGTGAAGCATACAGCTTCCTTTCATATAGATTTAGTCCAATTCCCTTCAATGCATCAAGCGTCTGTTGACTTATCATAATAATTCACCCACTTCATTTTTTATAGCCGAACCGTTCGTTAAACAGTTTATGTAACATATAGTTCTTATATGTTTATATAATTTACTCATCAGTTACTAACTTACCTGCCTTAATTTTAATTAAATATTATTAATCACAAATACCTTTATATATCTTTGGTTTTTTTCATTGTTTAGTAACAAAATTAGTTCTGCCTCTTTGCCGCGCGAAAAGCTCCACTATTCTTGAAAGGCTGTCTGCCTCATCCGGGCCCCTGTCTTCCCGCACCTTGCTCATCCGCGGAAATCGCAATGCGTAGCCGGAAGAATAATTGGGTGACTTCTGTATTTCCTCGTAAGCAATCTCAACAACCAGGAACGGCGCAATATCAACTGTGTTTTTCTTCTCGCGCAAAATATGCTCCTTAAGGATACTTGTCAGCTCATCAAAACTAACCCCTGCCTCCGGCTTTTCCTTGATTCCCGTCCCCATCTTGCCGATAGTCAAGAAACTGCCGGTCTCCTCATCCCTGCACGCGAGCACAAAACTTGAAAGCCACCCTGAGCGCTTGCCTTTGCCCCATTCAGCACCTGTTATCACAAGATCAAGCGTCTCCATCACCGGCTTGAGCTTAATCATATACCCGACACGTGACCCGGGCTTATAGGGCGCTTCAATATTTTTGAACATCAGCCCTTCATTGCCGGCAGCAAGCGACTCTGCATAAAATTCCTTCGCAGCCTTAACATCATCAGTAATTTTTTGCTTTGCAACAACCAGTTTATTCGGCATCTCCCTTACAATTGACTTCAGTTCACCCCTCCTCTGCAAAAAGGGCTTCTTCAAAAGCATTTTCCCCTCAAGATAGCTGATATCAAACAGGTTCACCACAACAGGAATTTCACCAGCTGTTTTCCTGACATCGTACTTCCTCCTTATCCTCCTCGAAATCTTCTGGAACGGGAGATACCTCCCGCTCCTGGCATCAAACCCCACGGTCTCTCCCTCGACAATGCATTCCTTTGCAGAAATTCCTTCCCTCACATAGGAGACGACATCAGGGAACTGGTTAGTTACATTCTCAAGCCGCCGGGTATATATTGCAACATCATGCCCTCTTTTGTGTATCTGCATCCTGAAGCCGTCATACTTGTACTCAAGCGCAGCCGGCGTCCCGACAATAGAAAACGCCTCATCGACAGTCCCGGCTTTTTGCGCAAGCATCACCCTGATAGGCCTCATGACCTGCATCTTAAGTGCTAAAAGCCCCGTCTCTCCTGCATCAAGCACTGTCTTTGCAACAGCACCGTAATCATTTGCAATCTCATAGGCTCCCTCGACAGCATCGAGTATTGACTTTTTCAGCTTATTCCCCACATCAGCATCATCAACAAACACATAATCAGCGCCGAGATTTTTCTTAAAAAAGCTGCTGATGCTGTTTATTTCCTCAATATTTTTTACTATCACTGTATTATCTTTGAGGAAATCCTCAATTACTTTACCCCCGCCTGACCTGAGCGCATCCATAACCTTATCCTCAGCAATGACCGTTTTTCCCTTCATGCCAGAAAGCATTTTCTCAAACCTTTTTTTCTTCCCGTTCTTCTGGAAGAGTGTTGCTTTCCAGTACACATCAGCAAAAAACGCTTTTGAAATAGCATCCCTCATGATGCCCTCGGCAACCCCCACCCTGAGGTCAGAAAGAACAGTCCTCACAATAAACCTGGCCTCAACAGGTTTCGCACGATTCAACAATTCAGCAATTAAAACCAGTTTTTTTTCCTGTATTTTTTTGCACTGTAATTTTTTCTCCTCTGCAGTTTGTTTGTCAAGGTTTGGAATTTTGCGTAAATTATCATATACACTGAATACCTTTAGTCTCTGTGCTCCTGTATCTTTATTTGAGGTGCAGCCAGTCAAATCATAAAGCGAGGGTTGTCCCTTCCTTTGGGAAAACTCTTCTGCAACAGTCCCAAGATCCCCTGTTTCTTTCCATTTCCCAATGATTTTCTCTTCATTAATACCATAAGCCTTCGATATAGCCTTAATCATAAGATTGGACGCAATCCCGATAACCTCCTCGCTCCATAAGGGAAAGACGCGGCCCATCAGGAGCCGAATAATGTACTTTATATCGTCTGCGGGTGTCTTTTCGAGGAGTTCTGAGACAATCGTGGTCTTTTCTGTCTTTAAGCTTGTCTCCTCAAGCCTTTTGTAGTATTCGACAAGTGCGCTGTATTCCATGATACATATACAGATTCTCAAATTTAAGAAATTATAGTGAATTCAGGAATCTCAGATAGGAATAGAGGATAAAATAGGAAACATATACGAATTCACAATAGAAGAGCTAACAGATATGGTATTCCCAAAGAGAGTTGATTCATAGCCATAATCCCTGCCGCAATCTATATAAAATGTATCTTGCCCAATAATAAACCATGCCTGAAAACAAATGCTCATTCTGCCGCAAAAAACTTGACGAATTTCCATTCACATGCAAATTCTGCGGAAACGAATTCTGCTCAGATCACCGACTGCCTGAAAACCACGAATGCGCAGGCCTCGAAAAATACAAGGAAAAGCAGCTAAACTCCCTGGGCAGAAATAAGCCAGCTCAGCCAATAGAATACTTCTATCATAAAGAGCCGCATACAGGCGCATCAAAGAAAAAACCTAAAATGCCATATATCATAATATCCTCAGGAATTCTTCTCATGCTCATCGGCTACTTTACCCACTACAGCCTCTACTACGTTGGATTCGTACTAATATGCGCAGGTATGATCAAGCTCTTTATGCCCCAGTCCCGCATCTCAACGTGATTCAATATCTCCCCAGCTGACAATCTCATTGACACCTATAAGCAATTCATGCCAGTAAGCTTTTGCTGCCGCATACTCATCTTTCTCAAACATCTTAATCCATTTGTCAAGCTCCGGGGTGGTCCCTGAAACATCACGCACTTCCCTGAAATACAGCCTGATAATGTCAATGACCCTCTTTGTCTCCCAGAATACCGGGACAACACCTGCGCTCGTGTCGTAATCCTTCAGCTTCTGCAATGTCTTTTTGCAGTGCTCATAATAATCCACATCAATGCCATACCCCTCATTGATCAGTATCCCGACCAGCTTCTCAGACCATCCCCTGTGAAACCTGCATATCCCGCTATTGCCTGAAAAAAGCTCTTTCACGGACCTGTCAGCAGACTTTTTGCCAAGCTCCTTTGGCGCATAAAAATCACTGCCATAATAAGTGTAAAACTTGCCCTGCACCTGGAGCGGTATATAGAACCCGGGCACCCAGTACTGGCACGGCGCAATATATCCGTCAGACCCGAACGGCAGGTAATTTGCAATATCAGAAAACCTCGCATCACCCTCACCTGAACCGTATTTATCAGCCAGCTTCCTGACAGCGGTCCGGATGCCGTGCGCAAAAAGCCTTGAAAAATCAGTTCTCTGGTAAGCGATATCATACGCCAGTTTCGCACCGATTTTTGCATGAATGAAAGAATCCTTCATCTTAAAAGTCATTGGATCGAAATTCGGCAGAGCATCAACACCGACATCATCCTTGGACAGAAGCCCCTTCTGCATGCATTCAAGCACAAAAGACACAATATTTCCAAACCCGATAGCATCGAAACCCATGCCTTCAATTGCAAAGCCTATCTGCTCTGCTGCCCTCTGGTCGAAAATACCGCAATTAGGCCCGAAAGCTTCATAAGGCTCATAATCCTTCTTCCTGTCTCCGCTGTACTTCTTGCACACAGCAGGACAGGGCTCGCCGCACGTCCGCCATTGCTTGGTCTCTATCACCTCTTCATTAAACTGCTTCAGGTAATGGTTTTTGACAAAGTCTTCATACATCTGCGTTCTCTTGTCACGCGGGAGATATATTGAAGTCCAGTTAAACATAGGCAGCCATGCACCGAGAGTAGACATATTGACACCGAAAGTCCCGCCGCTCTTGTACTTATCCACATACCTGTATTTCTCAGTTGACTTCCTTGCAGAATCAGTCATATTAGCTTCAAGATGCTCCATAAATATCTCATTGACAACATTCATATCCTTCAGGTCTTTTGGCTTGAACACATGCTCATCCTTATCACCGCCATAGACAACAGCAACAATATTGTGCGCCTGCGCCATAACTGACCCGAATCCGCCCCTGCCTGCCCATCCGTCAGACCCTTTCAAAATATTGCCGTTCCTGATAACCATTGTGTTTATGGCACCCATGTTGGTGTTTATCGCAGCAGGGCCGGCTGCAAGCACGCGAAAGTCAAGGTACACCTTGTTTTTCAAAAACTCATCCTTGTATTTGTCCACAACATACTCATGGAGAGCATAGATGCCTGCTTCATCCTTTGAATAGATATCCATCAGCACATCATGCTCAATCGGGTAGAACTTTACTGACATCTTTCCTGAAATGTTTTTTATCACGACAACAGAACGTTTTTTTGCCCTGCCATCAATCTTTACAAAGTCCACGCCGGTCTTGTACAGGGGCAGCCCTGCACCGCCGATTGTACTCAGAAAAATCGTCTCAACCACTGGCGAGCGCCCTACTATTATCAGCCTGTGCGTCCCAGGCAGCTTGCTGCCTGCAAGGGGGCCAACACCAAATATAAGGCTGTTTCGCGGATCTAGGGCCCCGTGTTCATAAGTCTTATTCGAAAGATGCACGTCAAGGCCATAGTCAACAACCCCTAAGACATCGTCTTTTTCATATGATATACAACTGCCTGAACAATTATCTGCATCTATTTCAAGAACTTTTTTTAGCATGTAACCACCACTAGTATTATGTGTCAACCCGCCTTATATAATTTTGCGCACTGTTAAGCAAAACTCAAATCTACACACATACTGCGCACTGTCTCCTCTAATATCGAAATTATTCACAGAATGATCTGCTTATCCGGGTTTATCGCCTAAGTTGTCCCGGTGACCCAACAACATTTATAAAGCTTATATATTAATATTTGGATGTTTAGAATCCTGAAAAAATCTTTTTAATGGTGAATAATATGGCAACAAAATTTGTGATTGCAGATCCGAAAACTGCAAAATGCTATCAGAAGGAAGTTGATGACTCGAAGCTGTCCGGTCTTGCTGGATTGAAGATCGCAGATGAGTTTGACGGCGGTATCATCGACATCCCCGGATACAAGCTAAAGATTACCGGCGGTTCAGGCAAGGGCGGATTCCCGATGAGAAAAGGTGTTCTCGGGTCCTCAGTGCAGCCTGTTCTTTTATCATGCGGCCAGGGCATGAAACTGAAGAAAAAGGGCTTGAGAAAGCGAAAGACCGTCTGCGGAGCCAGTGTATCTTCTGATGTTTCGCAGGTAAATGTGAAAATTGCAAAGTACGGTAAGCAGTCACTGGATTCTATTTTCGGCTCAGATGCAAAGAGCGAAGAAGCAAAATCAGAGTGAATTTCTTTTGAACATGACCAAAAGGCTTATTACAAAGATTAGAATGCAGCTATAATTGCTCATTCCGGGACTTCTTGAAACCAGTCCCGCGTCTTTCTTAGCTACAATGTGCAACCGTATACCTGTCTGGTTGAAAAGTGCGGGAACGGATAATGACCTTCCATCTATATATAACATGTAGGTTCCAACTTCACCTCCAAAAGTTTTTATAGTCGTAAATGTTTCCTCATGGGGTCCGAGTCTGAAATCCATTTTCTTGTCCCCGTTTTCGAAAGATGACCAGTACTCGATTTTTTCTGGTGTTCCTCTTAATCTGAGACTAATGGTGTCTTCTACATCAAGGTTATTTTTCACCCATATTATAAGGGTCCAGTAGCTGCCAACTTCGATTACCTCGGGCTCGCTGAAATAGAACTTCAATGATGGGTTCTTTGCTTTCATGCATTTCCAAACTATACAAGAGCCATTCATGCATTCTACATTTGAACTGCAATCACAGCCAGTTGCCTTTTTGACTGTGATGGTGCCTCTGATACTGGAGTTGACATTGCCTATGTTGTCAGCAGCATTGACATGGTATTCATATGTCTGTGCCACACAATATGGTGTCGTTACCTCGTATAATGTGCCTTCGCTTACCTTTGTGAGGCAATTCGCGAAAGGGATTTTTATGTCAACTGTATCGCATCCTGATACTTCGTCAGAGCAGTTTATCCTGAGCCTTATGTTTTTGAACGATTCTACTGGTTCAGGATATATTTCAAGCGATATCTGCGGCGGTGTGGTGTCTACCATAATATAATGGTAGCGGGACTGGTTTCTATTCCCACTCAAGTCACTGCAAAAATATGTGATGTTGTGAAAGCCATCCTCTACATTTAGTGGCACATTCCAGTTGATTGGTCCGCCATTTAAGGGAATGTTTGGCTTGCTGTCGAGAGAGTATTTGCACCATGATCCGCCCTCGTTCAAAGAAACGTTTGCCCACATTGTATTTGTTCTGTACAATACTGCTTCAGGTGCTGTGATGGTAATTATCGGTCCCGTAGTGTCAATGCTGGAGCCATTTGACACCGTTACGAGGAGTGAAAGGAAAAACGTGAGCCATAAAAGGTATCTCATTGCATCAACATCCAAAATACTTGCATCTATATATCTATTTTGACTTTCACTCTTCAACTGCAACACATGTGTTTTCAGTAATTACCTGCTGCACCTCTATGTTCTTGCCCGGCAGGCCTGCCGCACAGTCCTCAACCGCTTTTTCGAGTGTTGTAAGAATACCTTCCTGAAATATTTCTTTCTCTTCGTTGTTCAGGTTCATATTGAATCTCAGGTTGATCCATAACATGAAGTCATTGATACTTTTTATACTAAAGAAGCCTATATCTTTCGATTCTTTTATTATTACTTTGGACCCCTTTGTACTCGAGCTAGGACTCGTGATTTGTGGATATATTATTTTGCTGCCGGTCGCAAGTTCATTGTCAAGCACGTTTTTCAGGTTCTTTTTGCCATTATTGTCTTTAACCTTTATACTGTATAGTTCTGATTCCCCGCTTTTTTCAAGGTCTGATTTTATTACTTTGAGCGAATTTACTCCGATGATTTCGATTTTGCTCTTTTTATCATCAAGCAGTTCTTTTGCGTCATTATCAATATACAGGGTTGATTCTGTGCTTCCTTTGCTGAATATGAGAACCATTGATGGAATACCGTCGCTTGGCACCAGCACAAAATCAGAGTAGCTTGTGTATATGAAGGTTACATCTTCAATTGTTATTCCTATCGGAGTTGTGACGATGCCGCCCAATTCAGTTGGGTCGATTGCAGTTATGCCGCTTTTATGGTCCCAATAATGTCCTCTTCTCCCTATTCTCCTGTCATCGTCGTCGTCATCATCGTCGTCGTCAGCCAAGGCAGGGATTATTAAGAATGAGAAGCATAGCAAGAATACAAAGATTATAATAAGGACCTTTTTCATGATAGGTACTTATAGTATCCATCGTATATAAAGATTACTTGGTCTTCAGCGCATGAATTCAAGAACAAGAGTTTTGCCGGACAGGCTTTTTCCAGACAGGTTTAAGTCTTTAGGTATCTGGATAATCTTGAAATATAACTTGTCGCCGCTGTATGCGCGAACTTCACATGAATTCTCAAACTCAAGGACATCTATATCATCCAGATGTTCCACACCGGGCACACAGACATCTGCCCTCAACTTGCCCGGAAGTTCTGTGATGCTTGTCTCCGGCTCAAGTGTCTCTTTTGGAGCCGGCCTTTTTTTTGTCATGTCTATGCTGGTTTCCTTTCTGGTCCGGGTTGCCTGTTTTACACCCTGTGCAGCAGGGCCGCGGCCGGATATTACTTTCACAGAGAACCCGCGCGCTGGAGAGTTCTGCTCATGGGCAAAACCACCTGCCAGTGTGGCTAACAGCTTCCTCATCAGGCGCTTCTGCAGCCCATAAAGCATCTTGTCAGCCACATCCTGCATGCCCATCTGATACATTGGCTTCTTTAAGATACTCTCGCCGCAGAACGGGCAGTATTTCCACTCCTTGGTCCCGATATCACTCCTGCAGTTCCTGCATATCATCTTCTAACATCTTCCCGGTCATTTAAGCTTAAGCTTCTTCAGTATTTCAGCTGGTTCATTCGGCTCTATTGTAAATCCTTTTGATGTAAGTGAGAGTATCATCCAGAACACATCTGAAATGCATCTGAGTGACGCTACAGCATTCACTTTCTTCCCCTGGAATATCAGCGTGTCGCCGTCGTAATCTACAGTTACCTGCTGAAACTCCTTAGGATCCAGTGTAAGCTGCTGGGATTCGCTCCCCGTAATTGTCAGGTCCATCTTTTCAGGCGCCTTGACTTTTATAGTATATTCTGACATATTGTCACCCCATCATTTTTGTTTTCAATAAACTTTGTTGCTTCATCTATTTATAATAGTTTTGATGCATCAATTTAGAGAGAAGCAAGCGGTTACAATCAAATATTAATCGCAATAACCCACACAGCGAACCATGTTGCGAGATACGGCCAGATGCCGTTTGCCATCCACCAGTTAAACTCTCGCTTCTTTAACCCAAGTTTCACTATCTGGTTCATGAGTATGAGTACTATTGCCCCGACAAACGCAACCATGCCCCCGCCATAGCCTATAACAATGCTTTCCGAGACGCATCCCACACCTGCACCGGCAGCAGTATGCATCAATGTAGAAATTATCTTTTCTTTGTAGTCTGGCATTAGAGAACATAGAAAAGCAAATTTTATAAAAGTTAAATTTCTGTTAAGCAAATCTCAATCTAAACAGTTACCTAATTTATCCGAAAGATTTAAAGGTTTTATGTTACTATTACACCGTATGGAAAATATTCAAGTAACAGATAGTGATATCTGTGGTATAGTGGAATATCATAAAGTTATGAAGGAAATTTTAGGAAAATGTGATTGCGGTGCTGAGAAAGATTTGATTCAAAAATGGCAAGATGAAGCAAAGAAAGAAGGGCAAAAGAAAAAAGCTGAAAGAGTGTATAGAGACCCTCTGATGAGAGCTAAAAAAATCCTGCTGCC
>JAUVEK010000084.1 GCA_030594795.1 Candidatus Nanohalarchaeota archaeon
CCAAAACTAAATAAACTTAACCCATAATATAATACACATGCAACAAATACAGGCAATAATCCTCTGCGCAGGCAAATCAAGCCGCTTCTGGCCCTTATCAGAAGACAGCCACAAATCCTCAATCAAAATAATGGGCCGCCCCATCATAGAATACACAATAGACAGCATAATAAGCTCAGGCATAAAAGACATCATACTCATAGAACAAAACAAATCCAACCTCAAAGACACCCTCGAAAAAAGACCGGGCATAAAACTAACCCACGTCATCCAGAAGCACCCAAAAGGCATGGGAAACGCCCTAAAATGCGCAGAACTCCTGATAAAAGACCAGTTCTTCGTCCTGAACCCCTACCACCACAACGCAGAAAAATACATTCTTCCCATGCTGAAAAAATCAAAAGACACAGGCGCAAAAATAATACTTCTCGGCGCCCCCACATCCACCCCCGAAAACTACGGAATATTTGAACTAAAAGGCGACATAGCAAAAAGCATCAAAGAAAAACCCAAAAAACAGGACGCCCCATCCAGCACCCGTGTAATCGGCATCTACCTCCTCGAAAAAGCCCTCTTCAGATACCACGACAATATCCGGGAACACGAATACTCATTCGAAGAAGCCCTCACAAACTACATGAAAGAAAACACCGTCCGCATAACAAAAACATTGGAACCAACCCCCACCCTGAAATACCCGTGGGACCTCCTAAGATTCACAAAAACACTAATGGACGCAAACCTAAAATCCGATATCAAGTCAAAACCTGAAAAAACCGCAACAATCAAAGGAAAGGTCTGCATCGGAAAAAACACGAAAATATTTGAAAACGCAACAATCAAAGGCCCCGTATACATAGGCGGCAACTGCATAATCGGCAATAACGCCATAATAAGAGACTACACAAACATCGAAGACAATTCAATCATTGGCGCAAACTCAGAAATAACGCGCACCATAATCCAGAAAAACACCCACATCCACTCAGGCTTCATCGGCGACACAATCATAGACTCATCAACAAAAATAGGCGCAGGCATAATAACCGCAAACAAAAAAATAGACAGGCAGGAAATAAAAACAACAGTCCGGAAAAAACCCGCAAACACCCGACTGACATCACTAGGCACAATCATCGGCAAAAACACAACACTCGGCATAAACGCAAGCATCATGCCCGGCGTAATGATTGGCTCAGACTCAATCATCGGCGCAGACACGCAAGTCAGCGAGAACATAGAATCAGGCACAATATACTACACAGAATTCAAAAAAATAACAAAAAAGAAAAAAAGAAGATAAGCATGACCATAATCTTGGCCGGAAAAACAACCCCCCAGTACGTGAACCTGACAAAAGCAGTCTACAGCGGCTTCAGATACTTTGAGCTGCACCTTGAGCAAAGGCACCTCGACAACGCAGAAATCACAAAAGAAAACATACAGACAGCACAGGAAGAGCTAAAAAAAACAAACAAAACCTTCCAGATAATCTCGCTCCACACCCCCCACTTCGACAAAGACCATCCCCAATACCTAAAAAAGACCATAGACCTCGCAGAACATCTCAACGCATACACCATCCTCCACTCGACAAACCTGACCATTGAAGAAACACTTGAACTCGCAAAAACAGCAGATTCAGATAAGATCCTCATAGAAAACAAGACCATCATGGACCTAAAATCAATAGTCCACAACATCATCCCCTACCACAACATGGCACTTGACATCGCCCACCTCTACCGCGCATCACAAAACCTCTACAACGACCTTGAGATACTCATAAATACATACAAAACCAGGATAAAACTCATCCACATGAACGACTCAACAAAACAAAAAGACGGCCTCGCGATAGGCGACGGCGACATAGACTTCCCAACGATAATGCACATCCTCAAAAAAACCGCATACAATGAGCCAATAATAATCGAAACCCCCCCGTCATCGCAGGCAGAATCAAGGCAGAAAATCGAAAAACTCATAGGCAGAGATGACCAATGACAGAAAACAAAACCAGGATAAAAGCAATCATCTTTGACGCAGACAACACCCTCTACACCATAAAAACAGATGGCGCATACAAAGAACTCTACAAATACCTTGCAGAACAAACAGACGACACAATAACAAACATAAGAGACAGGCACAAAGGAATAAGAGACAGCATAAAAAGAGAAATGGACCCGAAAAAACGCACCTACTCATATCCCATAATCACACTCCTGAAAGAATACGATAAGGACACAAAAGAACTCATAGAAGAAGCCCTAAAAATATTCTGGGAAAAAATAATAGAAGACCTTGAAGAGACCCCGACATCAATAATAACCATAATTGAACTAAAAGACAACTACAAGCTGGCAATAGCAAGCGACGAATTCCGGGACATCCTCGAAAAAAAGCTGAAGCGCATCTTCGGCCCATGGACCAGCTCATTCTCATGCATAGTAACCCCCGAAGACACAAACACAATGAAGCCATCGCCCCTGTACACAGAAATTGCCATGAAAAAACTAAAAATAAAGCCAGAACAAGCCATAATAGTCGGGGACTCATACACAAGAGACCTGAAATACGCAAAATCGCAGGGAATAACAACCGTATTACTCAGCGACACCCCGGATGGCGACCCTGACTACCGCATAAAAAAGATGATTGAACTAAAAAAAATCATACAAAAATGTGAGGATTAGAGCATTAGCTCAAAAGCGTAGCATACGACTTCAACAAACAATACCCCCCTAGTAGCCGCATCCACAAAACAACTCCACAATAAAATAACAAAAAACAAGGTTATGTAACTTCTGGTTTCGAACCCTTAAAACTACGGGTTTAAACCCGTTTTTCTGGACAATCCCTTTATAAAGATTCATAATCTCAATATACCATTAATAACCCGAAATGCATCTAAATGCATTTCGACAGCAGAATTAATAATTGTGCAAAGGATTGCGATTTTATCCAATCCGGTATTGTTTGGGAGAGGGTTTTAATGTCAGGCATATTTGATGAAATAAGGTTTCCATGTGCTTCATCCGGGATGCAGATATACAAAATGCTAATTGGCGGAAAATGGGTAGAATCCTCAAACAGGACAATGCTGGAGATTCTTAATCCCTATGATAACTCCATTGTAGGTAAAGTTCCAAAAGCAACCAGGGAAGACGCTCATGCAGCGGTCCATGCAGCATATAATGCAAAAAGCAGGATTGCGAAAATGACTGCATTTGACAGGGCAAAAATATTAGACAGGATTGCAGATCTTGTCGAAGAAAACAAGGACATTTTTAGAGATACAATTGTCCTTGAAGCAGGAAAACCCAGCAAAGTTGCTGAGGGAGAAGTGGCAGCAACAATCGAAAGATTCAGGTTTGCAGCAGACGAAGTAAAACAGGTTTACGGCGAAGCGATACTTGGCGATGAAGTCCCGTGGAATCCCGAAAAACTAGGCATTGTCCTCAGAAAACCCCTCGGGGTAGTCCTTGCAATATGTCCTTTCAATTATCCCCTATACATTGGCACCTCAAAAATTGCGCCGGCAATTGCTGCAGGAAATTCCGTTGTCATAAAGCCTGCAAGTGATGATCCTATATGCCTTCTCATGCTTGCAAAAGTGATGCAGGATGCCGGGCTTCCGTCCGGTGTGATTAACATTGTTACTGGAAGCTCATCAGAAATCGGGGATGTCCTTGTAGGTCGCAAAGAAATAGACATGGTATCTTTTACCGGCTCATCCTCAGTAGGCCACCATGCAACAAAAGTTGCAGGCATGAAGCATATTCAAATGGAACTTGGCGGAAAAAGTCCTGCACTGGTTCTAAAAGATGCTGATTTGGAGCTGGCAGCAAAACAATGCGTTTCAGGAGCCCTAAAATACTCAGGTCAAAGATGCGACGCAATAAGCAGGATTCTGGTGGTCGATAAGGTAGCTAATGCCTTTGTAGATAAAGTCATTTCAGAAGTTAAAAAATGGAAAGTTGGAGACCCGCGAAATCCACAGACATCAATCGGTCCGCTTATAAATAAGCGCGCAGTCGACAAAGTAGACGAACTAGTCAAAGATGCAAAACTCAAAGGAGCAAAAGTTCTGCAGGGTGGAAACAGGGGAAATGGATTATTTTACGAGCCAACAATTCTTGATAATGTGACAACAGATATGAGAATTGCATGGGAAGAAATATTTGGTCCTGTCGTTACAATAATGCACATAAAAGATTATGAGGCTGCCATCAGGATTGCAAACGATTCAGAATATGGTCTCGATTCTTCTGTCTTTACAAATGACATAAACAAAGCAATAGATGCCGGCTTAAGAATCGAGAGTGGAACAGTCCAGATAAATGCCGCGCCGGCACATGGGATCGGCAACTTCCCGTTCGGGGGCGACAAAGAGTCAGGAATGGGCAGGGAAGGAATAAAGCGCAGCATTGATGAAATGACCACACTGCATACGATAGTGTTCAATCCCAAATCCCCTGAATAATCACTGATTTAAAAAGAGGATGATTCAATGGCAATATTACAACTTGCACTGGATTTTACAGACATAAAAACCGCAGTATCTGTAGCAAAAAAAGCAGGGAATTATGTTGACTGGATTGAAGCAGGAACCCCCCTGATAAAATCCGAAGGAGTTTCTGCAATTCGTGAACTGAAGAAGAGATTTCCTGAAAAAAAGATAGTTGCAGACATGAAGATAATGGATGCCGGCGCTCTTGAAACACAACTTGCAGCAATTGCCGGCGCTGATGTAGTCACTGTCTTGGGCGCGTCAGATTTAAGCACAATACGTGAAGCCATAGCTGCCGGGAAAAAACACAGGATAAAAGTAATGGTCGACACAATGAACATAAGCGCAGCAAGGACAAAGAAAATAGAGAAAATGTCCCCTGATTATATCTGCCCGCACGTAGGTCTTGACCAGCAGAAAAAAGGATTAAAACTGGTTGACGTCATTGCAAAAACAAAAATTCACGTTTCCCTCGCAGTCGGCGGGGGCATAACTTCCAAAACCGCAGAACTATTCGCAAAAGCAGGCGCATCAGTAATCATCGTAGGCGCTGCAATCACACAGGCAAAAGACATCAGAAAAGAAGCACAAAAGATAAAATCCGTGATAGAGAAAGCATGCGCATCCCAGCAGATTTAAACACTGAAGATCATTGAATTGCATAATATTGGGTGTGGATTCCACTTTCTTTACCTTTATAAAGAATTTCCGTCAATTTACACACAACAGCAAAAAAACCCACAAAAATGTGAGAGTTTGAGCGTAGCTCAAAGACTTCGAACGCTAGTGAGATGAGTTAGAAGACTTAAAACATACTACTACAGATAAAAACGCAACAAATTAATAAAATACGTAAATATAACAAAAATACACTGTGACCACAATGAAAACCCCAAAAGCCTTCAAATCCTACGACATAAGAGGAAAATACCCCGACGACGTCAACGAACAGTTTGCGCACGATATCGGCGCATCAATCGCCACCCTCGTCGGCAACCAAATCGTAGTGGGCAGAGACAACAACACCTCATCCCCGTCAATAAAAGCGGCGCTCATACAAGGCATACTTAAAACAGGTACAGACGTAATAGACATAGGTACAGGCCCTACAGACATGATAGCATACGCAGGCAAAATACTAAATTCATCCTGCAGCATCATGGTAACTGCATCCCATCTGGGAACAGAATACAACGGCTTCAAATTCATGTATCGAGAAGGAAACAGCTTCACAAACGAAGACCTTGCAAAAATAAAAGACACATACATGGCAAAGAACTACAAACAAAAAGAATCTGGTCACCTGACACATGACACAAGTATATATCAAAAATACCTCACCCACGCGAAAAACACATTCAAAAAATACTTCCCAAAAATACACGCAAAAATAATAATCGACACCGGAGACGGCGCATGCTCGCACACAACCCCAAAACTCCTTGAGGAACTAGGCGCACAAACAATAAAAATAAATTCCG
>JAUVEK010000131.1 GCA_030594795.1 Candidatus Nanohalarchaeota archaeon
CAGGGTTGATAGGCTCCGGATGTAAGCTTGGTGACAAGTTAAGTCCAGGAGTACTAATCGTCCCGTGTATATATGCAAACTTGTAATTCCAAACCTATGTATTTTTCTTTTTTTCTTCTTAGTTCTATCTCTATGATACCACTGAACCCATTCCAAAATGCAAAGGTTTATAAAGATTAATTACTACGGCGTAATTAATTATTAGAGGTGATATATATGAAGAACTATGGAACAATACGTGTAAGCGTCATACCTGTTGCTGATAACGAAAAAGAATGTATGTCGTCAGATGAACTTACGGAGGACCATAACATTCCACAGTTTTTAGATGAATATATCAGGACATCCAGTGAAGAATCATGTCTACGCTCGATGGGATCATATCTACATTTGATTTGTAATCCTAATGGTGGAACTATAGATATTGAAAGCGTTCGGATTAAAAAAACCAATGAAGTATTTATACCAGGAACTGGTGTACAAAAAGCATCTGATGAAAATGGATCATCTGGGTCGCCGATATTTAGTGCAATCGTTGAGATATATGAAGATGATTTCGAACATTATAAATCACTGATAGAGAGAGAATTTGGTGATGGTTATAGTGTCCAGGAGATACTAGCATAAACAATAATGATATTCCAGCAGACATTGCCTGATTTATCATAGCACCACCACAATCCAAAAAACATAAAACTATAAAAGCTTATCTAGGCAATATTCACCATTGGAGTGGAAGTTAGCTGCCGGCCAAAAGTTTCAAACAGCAGTCTGTGCTAAAAACGCAGACTATTGCGGACAATTGGCTGAGGAAAGTCCCCCCTCCCGGGATCCTCTGGATTCCGAAAACCATCCAAAAGATGGAAGCCGTGAGGCTTGGCAATGCATCAGAAACGAAACCAGCCGCGATTAAAAATGAGGACATTGTCCGATATTTCCGCGGAAATGGATGAAACGGGCAACCTATTGGAGCAAGCGGGATAACCGCGCTTAGTCAAATGCTAACAGCCTTTCACCAGAAACAGTAAATAACTACTGCTTTTATGACGAAAGCAACAGAAGGGGGCTTACTCTCCACACCAATATAATATCTATTAACGGACACGGTAACATGGCAAAACAAAAACAGGGCCTGCCGTCAAGCACAGCAGGTCTCGTAAGATACTTTGATGAATACCACGAATCAATTCAGATAAAGCCTGAATGGATAGTTGGAACCTGCGTATTCATAGTACTCACGAGTTTCTTCTTAAGACCGTATGTACGCACCATTTTCGGTGTCTAATAGAGTACTCACTAATAAGAACTTAGTCTCAAATAAATAAATTTATACCCACGCAGGCTGTTTTCACGCAAAAAACCCCAAAGCAAAACTATATAAACCTACCTGCCTCATATATTGTAATACAAAGTATTACTTTAAGGTGTACTTATGGCAGGAAAACATCGCATCTCAATAACCTTAGATGAAGACTTGGTCACACGCATAGACCGCATAGTAGACGGCTACAACATCAAAAACAGGTCCCATGCAATCGAAAAAATACTGATTAAGACCCTGAACGAGCAGAGCATAAAGCAGGCAATCATCCTCTGCGGCGGCAAAGGTCAGAAACTGAAACCCATAACATACGAGCTCCCGAAACCAATGATACCTGTACGCGACAAGCCTGTTCTCGAGTACATAATAGAGCACCTGCGAGACGAAGGCGTCACAGACATAATTCTCGTTGTTGACTATAAGCATGAAAAGATAATATCCCACTTCGGCAAAGGAAGATCATTGGGTGTGAACATACGATACATCATCGAAGACCAGCCGCATGGCACCGGCGGATTCCTGAGATCTGCAAAAGATATGGTCAACGACACATTTCTTCTCCTGTACGGAGACGTGCTGTCCAAAGTGGATATCTACGATATGCTAAAAAGCCACAGAGCCAACAGGGCACTCGCTACAATGGCGCTCACGACAACATCAGATACAACCTCCTTTGGCGTAGCCAAGCTAAAAGGCGAGAAGATTACAGGATTCGTAGAAAAGCCATCTCCGGGCGAGTCCCCGAGCAACCTGATAAACGCAGGCGTTTTCATACTGGAGCCGGAGTTGTTAGGCAGGGTTCCCACAAGCGCAAGCAATAAGATAATGATTGAGAGCATCTTTGAGGAATTTGCAAAGCAGGGGAAACTCGCAGGTTATGTTTATGACGGGCAGTGGTTCCATATGAATACTCCCGAAATATATGAAAAAGCGATAAAGGAGTGGGATATTAATGCAGTTCCTGAAAATGGATGATTTTGACGTAAATGGCAAAACTGTTCTTGTAAGGACAGACCTGAACTCGCCGCTGGACGAGAACAACCGGATAATCGACAATATAAGAATCAGGCGCCACTCAGAGACAATAAAGGAGTTGTCAGACAAGGGCGCAAAAGTTGTCGTAATGACGCACCAGGGCAGGGCAGGAAGCCCGGACATGATACGGCTCGACAGGCACGCAGAAGCACTCTCAAAACACATAGGAAAAACCGTAAGATACATAGACGACATATTCGGCACTCATGCCAAGACCAGCATAAAATCACTGGAAAACGGCGATATCATACTTCTGGAAAACATAAGATTCAATGCAGAGGAGACCATGCTGAAAGAAAATAAATGCGACGCACACATGGTGCGCGAACTCTGCCCCCTCCTCGACTACTACGTCAACGACTCATTCGCAGTAGACCACCGGGACCATGTATCCCTCGTGGCATTCCCTGAAATGCTTCCAAGCTTTGCCGGCAGGGTCCTCCAGAAAGAACTGGATATACTGTCAAAGGTCCTGAAAAACCCCGAGAGGCCCGCCGTGCTTGCAGTCGGCGGAAGCAAAATTGATGACACAATGAAAGTAATGGAACGGATGCTGAACTCAAATGCCTGTGATAAAGTACTGACATCAGGACTCGTCAGCCTCGTATTCCTGGCTGCAGAAGGCCGCGACATAGGCGAGGCAACCTATAACACGCTGGTCAGGAAAAAAGCGGATTTGCAGATACCGAAAGCAAGAAAATTGCTTGCAAGATACGGAAGCAAGATTGAAATTCCCGAAGATATTGCAATCTGCGTAAATGATAACAGGATAGAGATGCCTGTAGCAAACCTCCCGACTGACTTCCCGATCCTTGACATCGGAGAGAAGACAATAAACAATTATAAAACAATCCTTAATGAAGCAGCAACTGTAGCCGGCAACGGCCCTGCAGGCATGTTTGAAAAGAAAGGATTTGAGAAAGGCACACATGAGTTGCTAAAAGCAATACATGAGTGCAAGGCATTCACTGTTCTTGGCGGCGGC